>NZ_CAXSQB010000038.1:0-14085 GCF_964239415.1 Clostridium sp. ATCC BAA-442
GGGCGGAGGCCGCCAGGGCCAGCAGGCCGTCTATGTCCACGCTTTTCTCCGCCTGGGCGGCCCCGCATCGCCGTGGCCCGGGACAAGGCGTTCTGCTTCTACTACGCCGACGGCCTGGAGCTGCTGGAGGCGCTGGGGGCCGAGCTGGCGGAGTTCTCCCCGCTGGCGGACGAGGCGCTCCCCGAGGGTACCTGCGGCCTCTACCTGGGGGGCGGCTATCCGGAGCTGTTCGCCGGGGCCCTGGCGGCCAACGCCCCCATGCGGGAGGCGGTGCGCGCCGCCGTGGCGGGGGGGCTGCCCACCGTGGCCGAGTGCGGCGGGTTCCTCTACCTCAACCGGCTGCTCTCCGACGGAGAGGGCCGGGACTGGCCCATGGCGGGGGCGCTCCCCGGCCGGGCGGCCAACACCGGCAGGCTGGGCCGCTTCGGCTATGTGACCCTCACCGCGAAAAAGGACGGCCTGCTGTGCCAGGCGGGGGAGAGCTTCCCCGCCCATGAGTTCCACTACTGGGACAGCACCACCCCCGGAACCGATTTTCATGCGCAGAAGCCCCAGAGCGACCGGGGGTGGGACTGCGCGTTCCACACCCCGACGCTGTACGCCGGCTTTCCCCACTTCCACTTCTGGGCCGCGCCGTCGGCGGCCCGCAATTTTGTGGCGGCGGCCCGCCGCTATGCACAGGAGGCAGCGCTATGACACTGGATCAGGTGATTGCAGGAATTACCCCCGCCGATATGGCGGCCATGGAGCGGGCGAAGGCCCGGTGGGACTCCATCGCCAAGCCCCTGGGCAGCCTGGGGGCGCTGGAGGAGGCGGTCATCCGCATCGCCGGCATGACGGGCAGCGCCGACGTGGACATTTCCAAACGGGCGGTGGTGGTCATGTGTGCCGACAACGGCGTGGTGGCCCAGGGGGTCACCCAGACCGGCCAGGAGGTCACCGCCATCGTGGCGGAGAACATGTCCACCGGCGACACCAGCGTGTGCGCCATGGCCCGCTCCGCCGGGGCGGAGGTGGTGCCCGTGGACATCGGCACGGCCGTCCCCCTCACCGGGGCGCGCATCGTGCAGCGGTGCGTCCGCCGGGGCACCGCCGACATGACCCAGGGCCCCGCCATGAGCCGGGGGGAGGCCGTGCAGGCCGTCCTGACCGGGGTGGAGACCGCCCGGGAGCTGTGCGCCGGGGGCGTGCGCCTGCTGGCCACCGGGGAGATGGGCATCGGCAACACCACCACCTCCTCCGCCGTGGCCGCCGTGCTGCTGGGCCAGGAGCCGGTGGTGATGACCGGCCGGGGGGCCGGCCTGTCCGACGCGGGCCTGCAGAAGAAGATCCACGCCATCGAGACCGCAGTGGCGGTGAACCGGCCCGACCCCGCCGACGTGCTGGACGTGCTCCACAAGGTGGGCGGCCTGGACATCGCCGGGCTGGCCGGGGTGTTCCTGGGGGGCGCCCTGTGCCATACGCCGGTGCTGGTGGACGGGTTCATCTCCTCCGTGGCCGCCCTGGTGGCCGCCCGGTTGTGCCCGGCCTGTAAGGACTACATGCTGGGCTCCCACGCGTCGGAGGAGCCGGCCAGCCGGCTGGTGCTCTCTGAATTGGGCCTGCGCCCCTTCCTCTACGCCGGGATGCGCCTGGGCGAGGGCACCGGGGCCGTGGTCGTCATGCCCCTGCTGGATATGGGGCTGGCGGTCTACCGGGAGATGGCCACCTTTGAGGACACCAACATCGAGGCCTACCAGCCCTTAGGCTAGGGGGGGATTGCATCCCCCCATGGATACGGCGGCTTCACACAGATTTTTATTTGAATTTGCCGCAAGTGGGCGAAACTCTGCGAGGCGGTAGGGCGGGGGCTTGCCCCCCCCGAAGGAGGTGCATCCATGCTGATACTGGTCTCCGGCGGCTCGGCCAGCGGGAAGTCGGAATTTGCCGAGGGGCTGGTCGCCGCCTCCGGCCTGGAGACGCGGGCCTACCTGGCCACCATGCAGGTGTGGGACGCCGAGAGCGAGCGCCGGGTGGAGCGCCACCGCCGGATGCGGGCGGGCAAGGGGTTTGCCACCGTGGAGTGCCCGGTGAACCTGGCCGGGGCCGTCCTGCCGGCCGGATGCGCCGCCCTGCTGGAGGATCTCTCCAACCTGACCGCCAACGAGTTTTTCGGCCCCCAGGGGCGGGAGGGGGCCTTCGGCCGGGTGCTCTCCGGCGTGGAGCGGGCGGCGGAGCAGGCCGCCCTGCTGGTGGTGGTCACCAACGAGCTGTTCTCCGACGGAATGGACTACGACCCCGAGACCCTGGCCTACCTGGACGTGCTGGCCCGGCTGAACCGGGCGGTGGCCCAGCGGGCCGACCGGGTGTACGAGGTGGTCTGCGGCATCCCCATCGCCTGGAAAGGAGCAAACCCGTGAAATCCCTCATCATTGCCTTTGCCATGTACTCCAAGTTCCCCATGCCCCGGGTGGACTGGGAGAAAAAGGCCCTCTCCTGGGCCCTGTGCTGGTTCCCGCTGGTGGGGCTGGCCGTCGGGGCGGTGCTGTGGCTATGGCTGGCCCTGGCCGGCTGGCTGGGGTTCGGCGCGGTCTTTACCGCCGCCCTGGCCCTGCTGCTCCCCATCGCCCTCAGCGGCGGCATCCATCTGGACGGCTTCTGCGACACCTGCGACGCCCTGTCCTCCCACCAGAGCCGGGAGCGGAAGCTGGAGATTCTGAAGGACTCCCACACCGGGGCCTTCGCCATCATCTGCTGTGGGCTGTACCTGCTGGTGTTCTTCGCCGCCTGGTGCGAGGCGGCGCCCGCGGGCCGGGCCGCCCTGGCGCTGGCCCTGGGGCCGGCCTTCTCCCGCAGCCTGTCCGGTCTCTTTGCCGTCACCCTCCCCAACGCCCGGGGCACCGGCCTGCTGGCCACCTTCACCGGCCCCATGGACGCGGTCAAGGCCCGGGGAGTGCTGGCGGCGTGGGCCGTCCTCACCGGAGGGGCCATGGTGGCCGCGGATGTGCGGACGGGTCTGGCCGCCCTGGCGGGAGCGGGTCTGGCGTGCGTCTACTATGTGGTGACCGCCCGGCGGCAGTTCGGCGGCGTCACCGGCGATCTGGCGGGGTTCTTCCTCCAGCTGTGCGAGCTGGGGATGGTGCTCTGCGCGGCGGTGGGGCAGAGGCTGGAGGTGCTGTTATGATTTTGATTATCGGCGGCGCGGGCCAGGGCAAGCTGGACTACGTGCTGCAAAAGACCGGGTACGGCCCCGCCCAGGTGGCCCGCACCCCGGAGGAGGCCCGGACACGGCCCGTCTTTGCCGGGCTGGAGGACTGGCCGGAGCTGGACGAGGCGGCGCTGCTGGAGGCCAACCCGGACGTGATTTTGATCTGCGACGAGGTGGGCTGCGGCGTGGTGCCGGTGGAGCCGGCCCAGCGAGCGCACCGGGAGGCGGTGGGACGGCTTTGCTGCCGCCTGGCGGAGCGGGCAGAGCGGGTGGAGCGCATCTTCTGCGGCCTGCCCATGGTATTGAAAGGAGAAGGCCCATGGAACTGATTCTGATGCGCCACGGTACCACCCAGGGCAACCTGGAACGGCGCTTTATCGGCACGCTGGACGTGCCGCTGCTCCCCCAGGGGGAGGAGCTGGCCCGGCGGGTGGGCGCCACCCTGCCGGCGGTAGAGCACATCTACCGCAGCCCCCTCCAGCGCTGCCGCCGCACCGCCGAGCTGCTGTGGCCCGGCGTGGAGATGACGGTGGTGGATGAGCTGCGGGAGAGCGATTTCGGCCCCTTTGAGGGCAAGAACCACGAGGAGCTGAAGGACGACCCCCTCTATCAGGCGTGGCTGGGCATGGGGGACAGGCCCAACTTTGCCGCCATGCCGGTGGGGGAGAGCGCCCAGCAGGTCACCGACCGGGTGTCCATCGGCCTGGAAAAGACGGCGGCCGACGCCGCCCGCCGGGGCTTTGGCCGGGTGGGCGTGGTGTCCCACGGCGGGGCCCTCATGGCCCTGCTGGCCAAGTACGGCCGGCCGGAGCGGGACTACTACGGCTGGATGTGTCCCAACTGCGGCGGCTTCCGGGCGGAGCTGAATCCGGACACCCTGGAGCTGACCATTCTGGAGGAGTACAGGGGGGAGAAGGGGCTATGAGCTGGGGGGTATCCCACCTGCTGGCCCTGCTGACCGGCTTCTGCCTGGATCTCCTGCTGGGGGATCCCCACTGGGCGCCCCACCCGGTGCGGGCCGTCGGTGTGCTGATCGCCGCCCTGGAGAAGCTTCTGCGGCGGCTCTTTCCCAAGTCCCCCGGCGGCGAGCTGGCCGGCGGCGCGGCGCTGGTGGCGCTCACCATCGCCATTCCAACCGGCCTCACCGCCCTGTTGCTGTGGGGGTGCGGCCTGCTCAGCCCCTGGCTGGCTTTCGCGGCGGAGGCGCTGCTGTGCTATCAGCTGCTGGCCGCCAAGTCCCTGCGGGACGAGAGCGACAAGGTGTACGAGGCCCTCAAGGCCGGAGACCTGCCCGGCGCGCGGCACGCCGTGTCCATGATTGTGGGGCGGGACACCGAGCGGCTGGACGAGGCCGGCGTGGCCAAGGCGGCGGTGGAGACCGTGGCGGAGAACGCCTCCGACGGGGTGATCGCCCCCCTCATCTTCCTGGCCCTGGGCGGCGCGCCCCTGGGTATGCTCTACAAGGCGGTCAACACCATGGACTCCATGGTGGGCTACAAAAATGACCGCTATCTCTACTTCGGCCGGGCGGCGGCGCGGCTGGACGACGCGCTCAACTTTCTCCCCGCCCGCATCGCCGGGGTGCTCATGTGCCTGGGCGGCGCGGCGGCGGGTTACGACGGGAAGAACGCCTGGCGGATCTTCCGGCGGGACCGGAAGAGGCACAAGTCCCCCAACTCCGCCCACACCGAGGCGGCCTGCGCCGGAGCGCTCCAGCTCCAGCTGGCGGGGCCCAACTACTACTTCGGCCAGCTGGTGGATAAACCCACCATCGGCGACGATCAGCGGCCGGTGGAGGCCCTGGACATCCTGCGGGCGGGCCGGATTCTCTACGCCACCGCCTTTTTTGCCCTGCTGCTCTTCTGCGGCGTGCCCCTGCTGATTCTGCTGTTCCCGTAACACCGGCCCGCCGCCCCACCCGTCCACCATCCTGACCAGAGAGAAGGGAATCACCATGACCCCATATACCCACGGCGGCGACGTGCTCACGGCGCGGGCCCGCTTCGGCGGCGACGTGCTGGACTGCTCGGCCAACCTGAACCCCCTGGGGATGCCCCCGGCGGTGCAGGCGGCCGCCGCGGCCGCCCCCGCTCCGGGCGGCCATCGCCGCCCACGACGGGGTGGCGCCGGAGCAGGTGCTCTGCGGCGGCGGGGCGGCGGAGCTGATCTTCCGGCTGGCCTACGCCCTGCGGCCCCGGCGGGCGCTGGTCACCGCCCCGGCCTTCTCCGAGTACGAGGAGGCGCTGACGGCGGCTGGGTGCGCCGTGACGCGCCACCCCCTGCGCCGGGAGAACCGCTTTGACGTGGACGGCGGGCTGCTGGACGTCATCGCGCCGGGGGTGGAGCTGGTCTTCCTCTGCACCCCCAACAACCCCACCGGGCGGCTGGTGGACGGGGCGCTGCTGCGGGCGGCGGCGGAGCAATGCCGGGCCGTGGGGGCGGTGCTGGCGGTGGACGAGTGCTTTTTGCCCCTCTCCGACGGGGCGGGGCCGGGGCTGGCCCCCTGTCTGGCGGAGCACCCCAACCTGCTGCTCCTGCGGGCCTTCACCAAGAGCTACGCCATGGCGGGCCTGCGGCTGGGCTACGCCCTCTCCGCCAACGGCGGACTTCTGGAGCGGATGGCCGCCGCCGGCCCGCCCTGGAGCGTCTCCACCCCCGCCCAGGCGGCGGGGCTGGCCGCCCTGGAGCAGTGCCCCGACTGGCCGGAGAAGGCCCGGACCCTGCTGGCGTCGGAGCGCCCCGCCCTGTCGGACGGCCTGACCGCCCTGGGGCTGGAGGTGGTGCCTGGACAGGTTAACTACCTGCTGTTCCGGGCGGCGGGCGCGGCCGATTTGAAGGAGCGGATGCTCATGCGGGGCGTGCTCATCCGCTCCTGCGCCAACTACCACGGCCTGGGGAACGACTGGTACCGGGTGTGTGTGGGACAGGCGGAACAAAACCGGCGGCTGCTGGCCGCCTTAAAGGAAGTGTTGTGATGGCCAACGCGATTATGATCCAGGGAACCGCCTCCAACGCGGGCAAGTCCCTGCTGGCGGCGGGGCTGTGCCGCATCTTTGCCCAGGACGGCTATAAGGTTGCCCCTTTCAAATCCCAGAATATGGCCCTTAACTCCGCCATCACCCCCGACGGCTTCGAGATGGGCCGGGCCCAGGTGGTGCAGGCCGAGGCGGCGGGGGTGGCCCCCGACGTGCGGATGAACCCCATCCTGCTCAAGCCCACCAGCCACGTGGGCTCCCAGGTGATCGTCAACGGCGTGCCCCGGGGCACCATGGCGGCGGGGGAGTACTTCCGCTATCGCAAGAGTCTCATCCCCGAGGTGATGGCGGCCTACGAGTCCCTGGCGGCGGAGTACGACATTATCGTCATCGAGGGGGCGGGCAGCCCGGCGGAGATCAACCTACGGCAGGACGACATTGTGAACATGGGCATGGCCCGCCGGGCTAACGCCCCGGTGCTCCTGTGCGGCGACATCGACCGGGGGGGCGTGTTCGCCTCCCTCTACGGCACGGTGAAGCTGCTGGAGCCGGACGAGCAGGCGAGGATCAAGGGCCTGATTATCAACAAATTCCGGGGGGATGTGGATATCCTCCGCCCCGGTCTGGGGCAGCTGGAGGCCCTCTCCGGCAAGCCGGTGCTGGGAGTTGTCCCCATGATGGACGTGGATGTGGACGACGAGGACTCCCTCTCCCACCGCCTGAGCGGAGGGGGAAGGGTGGGCCTGGTGGACATTGCGGTGGTGCGCCTGCCCCGCCTGTCCAACTTCACCGACTTCAACCCCCTGGAGCGGATGGAGGAGGTCACCCTCCGCTACGTCCGCAATCCCCGGGAGCTGGGGCGCCCCGATCTGGTGATCCTCCCCGGCACCAAGAACACCATGGACGATCTGCGCTGGCTGCGGGAGAGCGGCATGGAGACCGCCGTGCTCAAGCACGCCTCGGCCGGCGGAGCGGTGATCGGCATCTGCGGCGGCTATCAGATGCTGGGGAATACCGTCTCCGACCCCGACGGGGTGGAGGGGGGCGGCTCCCTCCGGGGCCTGGGCCTGCTTCCCGCCGACACGGTGTTCCAGGGGGAAAAGACCCGCACCCGGGTGACGGGGGCCTTCCGCGCCCCGGAGGGGCTCTTCCGCGCCCTGGCCGGCGTGGCCTTCGAGGGCTACGAGATCCACATGGGCCGCACCGAGAGCGGGGCGGCCCCCCTGGCGGAGTTCACCACCCAGACCGGGGAGCGGCGCTCCGACGGCCTCAGCGCGGGCAACGTGTGGGGCTGCTACGTCCACGGCATTTTCGACAAGGCGGCGGCGGCCGCCGCCCTGGTGAACGCCCTGCTGGCGGCCAAGGGGCTGGAGCCGGGCGCGGCCAGCGTGGACTGGCAGGCGTACGCCCAGCAGCAGTACGACAAGCTGGCGGCCGGCCTGCGGGCCAGCCTGGATATGAAACGCATTTACCGGATTCTCAACGGGGAGGAATAGAGACATGAAACACATCGAATTGCAGCGGGTGGCCCCCGCGGACATTGAGGCCCGGAGCATGGAGCTCATCGGCCAGGAGCTGGGGGAGCGGGTGTTCCCGGCGGAGCAGCTGCCCGTGGTCAAGCGGGTGATCCACACCACCGCGGACTTTGAGTACGCCGACAATCTGGTCTTTTCCGCCGGGGCGGTGGAGGCGGGCATCGCGGCCATACGGCAGGGCTGCACCATCGTCACCGACACCCAGATGGCCTTCTCCGGGGTGAACAAGCGGGTGCTGGAGAAATTCGGCGGCCGGGCGGTGTGCTTCATGTCCGACCCGGACGTGGCCGCCGAGGCCAAGGCCCGGGGGGAGACCCGGGCCACCGTGTCCATGGAGCGGGCCGCCCGGCTGGAGGGGCCGCTGGTGCTGGCCATCGGCAACGCCCCCACCGCCCTGGTGCGGGCCTGCGAGCTGATCGACGCGGGGGAGCTCAGGCCCGCCCTGGTCATCGGCGTGCCGGTGGGCTTCGTGAACGTGGTGGAGAGCAAGGAGCTGCTGCTCACCCTGGACGTGCCCCACATCGTGGCCCGGGGGCGGAAGGGCGGCAGCAACGTGGCCGCCGCCATCTGCAACGCCATGCTCTATCAGGCCAGCAACAACGCGCGGGAATAACGGGAGGGACGCACGATGACAGAGAGAGCGGTTCTGGCGGTGTCCTTCGGCACCAGCCACCGGGACACCCTGGAGAAAAACATCGCGGCCATTGAGGCCGAGCTGGCCGCGGCCTTCCCGGAGCGGGCGGTGCGCCGGGCCTTTACCAGCGGCATGATCCTCCGCAAGCTGGCGGGGGAGGGCACCCACATCGACAACGTGCCCCAGGCGCTGGAGCGCCTGCTGGCCGGGGGCTGTACCGACGTGGTGGTGCAGCCCACCCACGTGATGAACGGGGAGGAGTACCACAAGCTGCTGACCCAGGCGGAGCCGTACCGCGCCCGCTTTGCCCGCATGGCCTTCGGCCGCCCCCTGCTAACGGCGGCGGAGGACTACGCGGCCCTGGGCCGCGCCCTGATGGAGGCGCTGCCAGCCCAGCGGGCGGACACCGCCGTGCTCTACATGGGCCACGGCTCGGAGCACCAGGCCAATTCGGCCTATGCCCTGATGGAGTACACCTTCCACGATCTGGGTCGGAAGGACGTGGTGATCGGCACGGTGGAGGGCTACCCTGGCTTCGGGGAGGCCCTGCGCCGGCTAAAGGAGCGCCCCCAGGTGCGGAGGGTGGAGCTGCGCCCCCTGATGACCGTGGCGGGGGATCACGCCAAGAACGATCTGGCGGGGGATGAGGAGGACTCCTGGCGGCGGCGTCTGGAGGCCGAGGGCTACGAGACGGCCTGCGTGCTCACCGGCCTGGGGGAGTACCCGGCGGTGCGGGCGCTGTTTGTGGAGCACGCCAGGCAGGCGGAACAGCTCCAGGCGGAAGCCTGTTGATATAGATCCGGGGGCCGGAAACGGGAAGACGGGTGCAAATCCCGCGCAGTCCCGCTGCCGTAAGAGAACAGCCGGTGCGCACGGGCCACTGGGGCGACCCGGGAAGGCGCGCAGCGGCGGAGACGCTCAAGCCGGAAAACCGTGCCGGCTCCGAATTCACAGCCACCTACGAGCGATAGGAAAGGATGAAACACATGATGAATCAACGAAACACACGGCTTCTGCGCACGGCAGCGGTGCTCGTCGGCCTGCTGGGCGTGCTCACCATGAGCGCCTCGGCCATGCACATTGCCGAGGGCTACCTGCCGGTGGGCTGGGCCGCCGGCTGGGGCGTGGTATGCGTCCCCTTTGTGGTGGCGGGCTTCCTCTCCATCCAGAAGAAGATCGCCCAGGCCCCCAAGGCCAAAATCCTGCTGGCCATGTGCGGAGCGTTTGCCTTTGTGCTCTCCGCGCTGAAAATCCCCTCCATAACCGGCTCCTGCTCCCACCCCACCGGCGTGGGGCTGGGCGCCATCCTGTTCGGGCCCATGACCATGGCGGTGCTGGGGCTGATCGTCCTGCTGTTCCAGGCTCTGCTGCTGGCCCACGGCGGCCTGACCACCCTGGGGGCCAACACCTTTTCCATGGCCATCGCCGGCCCCATCGTGTCCTGGGCGGTCTACAAGCTGCTGCGCAAGGCAAACGCCCCGGCGGCGGTGGCGGTCTTCGCCGCGGCCGCGCTGGGCGACCTGTTCACCTATGTGGTGACCTCGGTGCAGCTGGGGGTGGTCAACGGCGGCATTGGGAAATTCCTGATGGTGTTCGCCGTCACGCAGATCCCTCTGGCCATCGCCGAGGGCCTGCTGACCGTGGTGGTGTTCAATGTGCTGGAGAAGTACAGCCGGGAAGAGCTCCACGCCCTGTGCGTGCTGTAAGGAGGGAACCGGAATGAAGGTATGGCAGAAAAATCTGATCCTGATCGTGCTGGTGGTGCTGCTGGCGGCGCTGCCGCTGTGGCTGCTGCCCAACGCCGAGTTCGGCGGCGCGGACGGCCAGGCGGAAGAAGTGATCCTGGAGCTTCAGCCCGACTATGAGCCCTGGTTTGAGCCGATTCTGGAGCCGGCCAGCGGCGAGGTGGAGTCCCTCCTCTTCGCCCTCCAGGCCGCCATCGGCGCGGGCGTGGTGGGCTTCGTCCTGGGCCGCATCACCAAAAAGCCGGAAAAGAGGGATCAGGGCTGATGGGAACCGACCGCTACGCCTATCAATCGCGGCTGCGGCGAATCTCCCCCATGCCGAAGCTGCTTCTGACCGGCTCGGCGCTGGTGCTCTGCCTGCTCTGCGACAGCGTAACGGTCGGCCTGGTCACCCTGCTGGGGATGTGGGGGCTGGTTACCGCCCTGGGCGGACTCAGCCCCCGCGTCTTCCTGCGCTTTCTGTGCATCCCGATGGCCTTCCTGGCCGTCGGATGCGTGACGATCCTGATCAACAGCTACCCCCAGGGCGCGCCGGTGCTGCTGGCCGTGCCGGTGGGGGAGCGGCTGTGGGGCTTTGACGGGGCGGCGCTGCTCCGGGCCGGGCGGCTGTTCTGCAAGGCACTGGGGGCGGTGGGAGCCATGTACTTCCTGGCGCTGAACACCCCGATGACCGATGTGACCATGGCGCTGGAGCGGCTGCACGTGCCCCACCTGATGGTGGAGCTGATGGAACTGATCTACCGCTTTATCTTTGTCCTGACCGAGACCGCCTCCCGCATCCGCCTGGCCCAGGAGTCCCGGCTGGGCTATCAGGGGCTGCGCCGCTCCCTGTCCTCCCTGGGCACCCTGGCCTCCATGGTGTTTCTCCGGGCGTGGCGGAAGGCGGATCGGGTGTATACCGCCCTGGAGTCCCGCGGCTACAGCGGAAGCCTGGTCACCCTGTCCGGCGACTATGCGCGGGGGGCGTGGCTCTACCCGCTGACGGCGGCGGTGGCGGCGGTTCAGCTGGCGGCATGGTATTTCGAGAGGAGGGTGATGGGATGATGGAGGCCGCGATTGAGGCCAGAGAGCTGCGCTATATTTATGAGGACGGCACGGCGGCGCTGAAGGGCATTAACCTCCGGGCCGAACGGGGAAAGATCACGGGCATTCTGGGGGCCAACGGGGCGGGCAAGTCCACCCTGTTTCTGAACCTGAACGGCGTGCTCCAGCCGTCCGACGGGGAGATTCTGCTGGACGGCGTGCCGGTGAAGCGGGATCGGAAGGGGCTGACCGAGCTGCGCCGCCGGGTGGGCATTGTCTTCCAGGATCCGGACGACCAGCTCTTCTCCGCCGACGTGTACCGGGATATCTCCTTCGGTGCGGTCAACCTGGGCCTGCCCGAGGCGGAGGTGCGCCGCCGGGTGGAGGCAGCCATGGAGCGCACGGGGGTGTCCCACCTGCGGGACAAGCCCACCCACGCGCTCTCCTTCGGTCAGAAGAAGCGGGTGGCCATCGCCGGCGTGCTGGTCATGGAGCCGGAGGCGCTGATTCTGGATGAGCCCACCGCCGGACTGGATCCCCAGGGGGTGAGCGATCTGTTGGAGCTGCTGACCAGCCTGCGGGACAGCCAGGGCATGACCATTCTCATGGCCACCCACGACATGGACGTGGTGCCCCTGTGCTGCGACTACGCCTACCTGCTGGGCGGGGGAAGCGTGCTGGCCCAGGGAACGCCGGAGGAGCTGTTCACCAAGGCGGAGCTGCTGCGGGCCAACCACCTGCGCCTGCCCCGCATCGCCCATCTGATGGCGATTCTCCGCGACCGGGACGGCCTGGACGTGACCCCGGTGGGCACCATTGGGGCGGCCCGGCGGGAACTGCTGCGATTGTTGAAACAGGAGGAGTTATTGTGAAACGAGGCATTCTGTACGGCGTCGGGGTGGGCCCCGGCGATCCGGAACTGATTACCCGCAAGGCCCAGCGGATCATCGCCCAGGCGGCGGTGCTGGCGGTGCCTGACAAGGGCAGCGGGGAGAAGACCGCGCTGACCATCGCCGGAGAGCTGGCCGAGGGGAAGGAGATTCTCCTCTGCGACGCCCCCATGGTGCGGGACGAGGCCGCCCTGGACGCGGCCTATGAGGCCAACGCCGACCGGGTGTGCGCCCTGCTGGACGGGGGGAAGGACGTGGCCTTCCTCACTTTGGGCGATCCCACCGTCTACTCCACCTACCTCTACCTCCACCGCAAGGTGACGGCCCGGGGGTATGAAGCGGAGATCATCCCCGGCGTGCCCTCCTTCTGCGCGGTGGCGGCCCGGCTGGGTGCCGCCCTGTGCGAGAAGTCGGAGCGGCTGCTCATTGTCCCCGCCTCCCACAAGGACGTGGACGACTGCCTGGACGTGGACGCCAACCTGGTGTTCATGAAGGCGGGCCGGGAGATCGGCGCGCTGAAGGAGAAGCTGGCGGAGAAGGGCCTGCTGGAGCGGGCGTCCATGGTGGCCAACTGCGGCATGGAGGGGGAGGCGGTCTACCCCCGCTTCGCCGAGCTGACCGATGGCAGCGGCTACTTCTCCGTGGTGCTGGTGAAGAAGGGGGAAGAGGCTTGAACATCCGTATGACCGGCCTGGACTGGCGGAAGGCCCCCATCGGTCTGCGGGAAGCCCTCTCCTTCACCCGGAGCCGGGTGGTGGAGCTGGACCGGCTGCTCCGGGCGGCGGAGGGGGTGGAGGGCTGCGTGCTCCTGTCCACCTGCAACCGCACGGAGCTCTACCTCTCCTGCGCCTCCGGGGCGGAGCCGGAGCCGGGGGCGCTGCTGTGCGCGGCGGCGGGGCTGCCCTACGCCCCCTTCGCCGGGGCCTTCGTCACCCGCACGGGGGAGGAGGCTACCCGGCACCTGATGGAGGTGGCCGGCGGCCTGCGCTCCCAGATCTGGGGGGAGGATCAGATCCTCACCCAGGTGAAGGGGGCGGCGGCCCCCGCCCGGGAGGCCGGCACGGCGGACGGGGTGCTGGAGATCCTGTTCCGCAACGCCGCCGCCGCAGGCAAGGAGATCAAGACCAAGGTGCCCCTCACCGGAGTGCCCCGCTCCGCGGCCCAGAGCGCGGTGGAGCGGCTGGCGCGGGACGCAGGGGGCCTGGAGGGCAAGCGGGCCCTGGTCATCGGCAACGGGGAGATGGGCCGCCTGTCCGCCGCTCTGCTCCACCGGCTGGGGTGCGCCGTCACCGTCACCCTGCGCACCTACCGCCACGGGGAGACCGTGGTGCCCGCCGGGTGCGCCGTGGCCCCCTATGAGGAGCGCTACGCCGCCATGAAGGGGGTGGACCTGCTCCTCTCCGCCACCACCAGCCCCCACTACACTATCTCCGCCCGGGAGCTGGCGGCGGTGGAGGACCACCCCCGCCTGCTGGCCGACCTGGCTATCCCCCGGGACATCGAGCCCGCCGTGGGGGAGCTGCCCGGCGTGACCCTCTACAACGTGGACTCCCTAGGGGTGGACACACGGCGGGAGGTGCCCGCCGCCGCCGCGGAGATCGTGGAGCGGCACCTGGAGCAGATGGCCCAGTGGGAGAACTACCGCTCCTGCCTGCCCGGCCTGGAGCGGGTGAAGCAGGCGGTGGCCGCCCGGGTACTGTCCACCGATCTGGACGGCCCGGAGGCCAGGGGCCTGGTGGAGCTGGCCGTGGGGCGGGCGGTGGACCTCCTCTCCGGCGCGCTCAAGGAGAACCTGACGCCGGAGGAGCTGGAGCGCTGCGCCCGCAAGATCGAGGTACATACCGCCGCCAAACCCAGGTGGCCCCTGCCCGAGCAGCGGCCCCTCCGCTTCCCGCTGTTCGTCAATCTGGCGGGGGAGAAGGCGGTGGTCGTGGGCGGCGGGGCCGTCGCCTGCCGCCGGGCGGAGGTGCTCTCCCGCTTCGGCGCGGAGGTGACGGTGATCGCCCCCCGCTGTAAGACCCCGCCCCAGGGCATACAGTGGGAGGGGCGGCCCTATGCCCCCGGCGATCTGGCCGGGGGGGGGGGGGGGGGGGGGG
>NZ_CAXSQB010000038.1:14095-22419 GCF_964239415.1 Clostridium sp. ATCC BAA-442
GGCCCTGGCAGTGGCCGCCACTGACGACCGCGCCGTCAACCGGGCGGTGGGGGAGGAGGCCCGCGCGCTGGGGATTCCGGTCAGCGTGGCCGACTGCCCGGAGGAGTGCACCTTCTTTTTCCCCGCCGTCTGTACCGGCGAGAATCTGGTGGCCGGGGTCATCGGCCGGGGCGACGACCACGCCCGCACCGCCCGGGCGGCCCGGGCCATCCGCAGCGCATTGGAGGGATTGGAATGAAGACCATACGTGTCGGCAGCCGGGAGAGCCGGCTGGCGGTGGTGCAGTCCGAGCTGGTGATGGATGCCGTCCGCGCCGCCCACCCGGAGGTGGGGCTGGAGCTGGTGACCATGAAGACCACCGGCGACAAGATACTGGACCGCACCCTGGACAAGGTGGGAGGCAAGGGCCTCTTTGTCAAGGAGCTGGACGCCGCCCTGCTGGATGGCCGGGTGGATCTGACCGTCCACAGCTGCAAGGATCTCCCCATGGAGGAGGACCCCCGCATCCCCCTGGCGGGCTTCTCCCGCCGGGAGGACCCCCGGGACGTGCTGGTGCTGCCCCAGGGGGCGGAGGAGCTGGACCCCTCCAGGCCCATCGGCTGCGCCTCCGCCCGGCGGGCGGTGCAGCTGCGGGCGCTGTTTCCCGGCGTGGCGGTGGCCCCGGTGCGGGGCAACGTGCTCACCCGCCTGCGCAAGCTGGACGAGGGGCAGTTCTCCGCCTTGGTGCTGGCCGCCGCCGGCCTCAAGCGGCTGGGGCTGGAGGAGCGCATCACCCGGTACTTCACGGTGGAGGAGCTGCTCCCCGCGGCGGGTCAGGGCATTTTGGCCCTCCAGACCCGGGCGGGGGAGGAGCTGTCCTGCCTGGACGGCGTACTGGACGCCGACGGAACCGACTGCGCCCGGGCCGAGCGTGCCTTTGTCCGCGCCCTGGACGGGGGCTGCTCCGCCCCCATTGCGGCCCACGCCCGGCTGGAGGGCGATACCGTGACCATAGACGGACTGTATGTAACCGACGCGGGCGAAGTGCGGCGGGGGCGGCTCAGCGGCCCCCGCGCCCAGGGGGAGGCCCTGGGTGAGGCGCTGGCCCGCAGGCTGAAGGAGGGCGGAACATGCCTGGAAAAGTGACACTGGTGGGCGCCGGCCCCGGCGACCCCGGCCTGCTGACCCGCAAGGGGCTGGAGGCCCTGGAGAGGGCCGATGTGGTGGTGTACGACCGCCTGGTCAGCCCCGCCATTCTGGCCCTTATGCCCGAGGGGGCGGTGAAGATCAACGTGGGCAAAGAGGCGTCCCGCCACCCCGTGCCCCAGGAGCAGATCAACCGGATTCTGCTGGAGCAGGCCCAGCAGGGCCACAACGTGGTGCGCCTCAAGGGGGGCGACCCCTTCCTGTTCGGTCGGGGAGGGGAGGAGCTGGAGCTGCTGGCGGAGCACCGCATCCCCTTCGAGGAGGTACCCGGCATCACCTCCGCCATCGCGGCCCCGGCCTACGGCGGCATCCCGGTGACCCACCGGGACTGCTGCTCCTCCCTGCACATCGTCACCGGCCACCAGCGGGCGGGGAAGGAGCTGGCCATCGACTTCGAGGCCCTGGTGCGCACCGGGGGCACCCTGGTCTTCCTCATGGGCGTGTCCGCCCTGCCCACCATCTGCGCCGGGCTGCTGGACGCGGGCATGGCTCCGGACACCCCCGCCGCCGTGGTGGAGCGGGGCACCACCCCTGCCCAGCGGCGGGTGAGCGCCTCCCTGGCGGGGCTGCCCCGGGCGGCGGAAGCGGCCGCCGTCCAGAGCCCCGCCGTCATTGTGGTGGGGGGCGTGTGCGCCCTGGCCGACCAGTTCGACTGGTTCGACCACCTCCCCCTCAAGGGGAAGCGCGTGGTGGTCACCCGGCCCCGGGAGCGGGCCGGCACCCTGTCGGCCCGCCTGCGGGCGCTGGGGGCCGACGTGTGGGAGTACCCCTGCATCGCCACCGTGCCCATCCCCCCCTGCCCCGACGTGGACGGGGCGCTGGAGCGGCTGTCCGGCTATGAGTGGCTGGCCCTCACCAGCCCCGCCGGAGTGGACGCGGTGTGGGCCTGCCTGGAGGGGAAGGGCCTGGACGCCCGCGCCCTGGGCGGCCTGAAGCTGGCCGCCATCGGCCCCGGCACCGCCAAGGCCCTGGCCGGCCACGGCCTGCGGGCCGACTATATACCCGAGGTCTACGACGCGGCCCACCTGGGGGCTGGCCTGCCCGCCCGGGGCCGGGTGCTCATTCTCCGGGCGGAGGAGGGCTCCCCCGCCTTGACAGAGGCCCTGAAGGGGCGTAACATTGGGTATGACGACGTGGCCTGCTACCGCACCGTGTACGAGAACCCCCGCTCCGACGAGCTGCGGGCGGCGGTGGAGTCCGGCGCGGCGGGGATCGTCACCTTCACCAGTGCCTCCACGGTCAAGGGGTTTGTCGCCTCCGTGGGGGAGGACGCGGACTTCTCCCGCATGGTGGGGGCCTGTATCGGGGCGCAGACCGCTGCCGAGGCCCGGAAGCACGGCATCCCCGCGGCGGTGGCCCGGGAGGCCACCATGGACGCCCTGGTGGAATTGATTACCGCCCTGCGGGATTGAGAAAGGAAGCACATATATGGAACTCATTCAACGCCCCCGCCGCCTGCGGGGAAGCGACGCGGTGCGCCGCCTGTGCCGGGAGACCCGCCTGTCCCCCGACAGCCTGATCTACCCCATCTTCGTGGACGAGACCCTCCGCGGTAAGCGGCCCATCGAGGCCCTGCCCGGCCAGTTCCACTACGGCCTGGACGCGGTGTGTGAGGCGGTGTCCGACTGCCTGGCCGCCGGGGTGACCCACTGCATCCTCTTCGGCCTGCCCCGTGAGAAGGACGCCGTGGGCTCCTCCGCCTGGGCAAAGCACGGCGTGGTGCAGGAGGCCATCCGGGCCATCAAGGCCAAATACCCGGATTTCTATGTGATCACCGACGTGTGCATGTGCGAGTATACCGACCACGGCCACTGCGGCATCCTCTGCGGCCAGAGCGTGGACAACGACAAGACCCTGGAGGTGCTGGCCAAGACCGCCCTGTCCCATGTGGAGGCGGGGGCGGACATGGTGGCCCCCTCCGACATGATGGACGGCCGGGTGGCCGCCATCCGGGCCGTCCTGGACGAGCACGGCTATGAGACCACCCCCATCATGGCCTACTCCGCCAAGTACGCCTCCGCGTTCTACGGCCCCTTCCGGGCGGCGGCCGGCTCCGCCCCCTCCTTCGGCGACCGGAAGGGGTACCAGATGGACCCCCACAACCGCAAGGAGGCCCTCAAGGAGTGCGCCCTGGACGAGGCGGAAGGGGCGGATATCCTCATGGTCAAGCCCGCCCTGAGCTATCTGGACGTGATCCGCGAGTGCTCCGACGCCTTTGATCTGCCCATGTGCGCCTACTCCGTCTCCGGCGAGTACGCCATGATCAAGGCAGCCGGGGCGGCAGGGCTGGTGGACGAGTACCGCATCATGTGCGAGAGCGCCCTGTCCGTGTTCCGGGCCGGGGCCAATATGCTCATCACCTACTACGCCAAGGAGCTGGCCCAGGCCATACAGAAGGGGGACATCGGCTGATGGATATCTCGGAACAGCTCTTTGAGCGGGCCAAGCGGGTGCTCCCCGGCGGGGTCAACTCCCCAGTGCGGGCCTACCGGGCCGTGGGCATGGCCCCCCGCTTCATCACGCGGGCCGACGGGGCCTATATCTACGACGAGGACGGGAAGCGGTACATCGACTACGTCTGCTCCTGGGGCCCCATGATCCTGGGCCACAACCACCCGGTGATCCGGGAGGCGGTGGAGCAGGCGGTACGGGACGGCCTCTCCTTCGGCGCACCCACCCGCCGGGAGGTGGAGATTGCCGAGCTGATGATCGGCATGGTGCCCAACATTGAGATGGTGCGCATGGTGAATTCCGGCACCGAGGCGGTCATGTCCGCCCTCCGGCTGGCCCGGGGGGCCACCGGCCGGGACAAGCTCATCAAGTTCGAGGGCTGCTACCACGGCCACTCCGACTGCATGCTGGTCAACGCCGGTTCCTCCGCCCTGGCGGGGGGCCACCCCAGCAGCGCCGGCGTGCCGGTGGGGGCGGCCAGGGACACCCTCACCGCCCAGTTCAACGATCTGGCCAGCGTGGAGGTCCTGCTGGAGCAGAACCCCGGCCAGGTGGCGGCGGTGATCGTGGAGCCGGTGGCCGCCAACATGGGCGTGGTCGGCCCCGCCCCCGGCTTCCTGGCGGGACTGCGGGCCCTGTGCGACAAGCACGGCGCCCTGCTGATCTTCGACGAGGTGATCACCGGCTTCCGCCTGGCCCCCGGCGGCGCCCAGGCGTACTTCGGCGTGCGGGCCGATCTGGTCACCTTCGGCAAGATCATCGGCGGCGGCATGCCGGTGGGCGCCTACTGCGGCAGCCGCGCGCTGCTGGAGCAGGTGGCCCCCTGCGGCCCGGTGTACCAGGCGGGCACCCTCAGCGGCAACCCGGTGGCCATGGCCGCCGGCCTGGCCCAGCTCACCTACCTGCGGGAGCATCCCGAGGTATACGAGCACATCAACGCCAAGGGCGCGGCTCTGGCGGAGGGTCTGCGGCAGCTGGTGAAGCGCACCGGCGCGCCGGTGGTCATCAACCAGCTCGGTTCCCTGCTGGCCCCCTTCTTCACCCCCACGGCGGTGACCACCTTCACCGACGCCAAGGGCAGCGACGTGGCCAAGTACGCCCGCTACTTCCAGGGGATGCTGGAGCGGGGCGTGGCCCTGGCCCCCGCCCAGTTCGAGGCCATGTTCATTTCCGAGGCCCATACCCAGGCGGAGCTGGACGCCACCCTGGCCGCGGCGGAGGCCGTGTTCGAGACGCTCTGAGCCAAAACCAAAGCGGCCCCCGGAACCATTTGGGTTCTGGGGGCCGTTCTGCGTTCAGCCTTCGATTTTGTCCACCCGCCGCTGGTGGCGGCCGCCCTCAAACGGGGTGTTGAGGAAGGCGTCCACAATGCAGTCGGCCATATTGTTCCCGATGAGTCCGCCGCCCATGGCCAGCATGTTGGCGTCGTTGTGCCGCCGGGTCATCTCGGCGGAGAGGGGCTCGCTGCACAGGGCGCAGCGGATGCCCTTCACCTTGTTGGCAGAGATGGAGATGCCGATGCCAGTGGTGCAGATAACGATACCCCGGTCGCACGCGCCGGAGGCCACTGCCTCCGCGGCCGCCCGGCCGAAGTCGGGGTAGTCGCAGCTCTCTGCGGTGTAGCAGCCGAAGTCCTGATACTCCAGGCCGCGGGCGTCCAGGTACTCCATGACGTGGCGCTTGAGGGCGAGCCCTCCGTGGTCGGAACCCAATGCGATCATATATATTTCCTCCTTATCCGAGTGTGTGGAACACGGGCTGGTGCTTTTCATAGGTGCAGACGCGGCGGAAGCCGCACTCCCGCAGCAGCGCGCAGGCCGCCCGGACGCCCTTGCCCACGTCCGCCGGGGTGTGGGCGTCAGAGCCGACGGTGACGATCTCGCCGCCGCAGTCCCGGTAGAGGGCCAGGATGGGCCGCCACTCCTCCAGGGTGCGCCCCCGGCAGGTGTTGACCTCCATGCCCCTGCCCTTTTCCACAGCCGTGCGCAGGATGGCCCGGATGGCGTCCTGGTAGCGGTTTAGGGTGACGGGGGCCTGCATATAGCGCAGGGGGTAGATGAGGTGGGCTAGCACGTCGTAAAAATCTGTGGCGGCCAGCAGAGCCAGGGAGGCAAAGTAGTCGTCCAGGGCATCATAGCAGGCCTGGACGGTGGAGAAATCCAGGAAGAACAGGTCGGTGCCGCCCCTTTCCGGCGAGAGGTTGTGGACCGAGCCCAGGATGAAGTCGGCCTCCGGGCGGGCACAGATGGCCGCAGCGGCGGCCGGATTCAGATGGGGCATGCCCAGCTCCAGGCCCAGCTTGAGGGTGAGACGCTCCCCGGCGGCGGGGAGGGCCTGCTGATGCTGGGCCACGGCGGGGGCCCAGTCGTAGCCCTCCGCCGGAACCCCATTTTCGTCGAGGAAGTCGAAGTGGTCGGTGACGCACAGCTCGTCCAGGCCCGCGTCTGCCGCCGCCTCCGCCAGCTCGGACAGGGGGGCGTGGGCATCAAAGGAGAGCCGGCTGTGGGTGTGATAGTCGGACAGATACATACAAATTACCTCACAAGTGCCGCTGGGCGGGGGATTAGAAGGGCCAGGAGGGGAGCCACCGCAGCAGGCAGGTCCCATACCAGGAGGGGATCTGGATGCCCACCAGCACGGGATAGAACAGGGCGTAGAGGGCCGCGGCCCCCGCCGTGACGGCGTACATGGCGGGCTTCCAGGCGATGAGCTCCTCCTGCTCGGACAGGCTGTAAAACACATAGCACAGGGCCAGAATGAGAAACAGCACCGAGGGGAAGTAGTGATAGGCGAAGGTGATGCGGCCGATGAAGAACCAGGGCACCAGCTGGGCCAGGTAGCCGATGACGATGAACAGGGCCCTGGCGCACCGCCGCCGCACCGCCTGCACGGCGCAGGCGAGGACGGCCAGCAGGCCGCCCCAGCACACCACCGGGTTGACAAAGGCGGCGAAGCGGGTGGTGTACCCCGGCACCGAGTTGTCCATATAGTAGAGGATGGGCCGGATGTCAAAGAGCCACTGATACCAGCGGGAGGAGTAGGGGTGGGTATCGGTGACGCCGCTGTGGTAGGAGAGCATATACTTCTGGTTTTCCCACATGGCGCCGACGAGGCCGGTGAGGCTGCTGTCTCCCTCCGCCCAGGCGTAAGGGAGATAGGACAGGGTATAGATGGCCGCCGGGATCAGGGCGAACACCAGCACCGAGAAGGCGAGAATCTGGAAGGCCCACTTCAGCCGCCCGGGCTGCCGCGCCCCCGTCTCCCCGTCCGCCGGCCAGTCCCGCAGCTTTTGGTACAGGCCGATGAAGTAGAGTACCACCAGCCCGGTGCAGCCGTAGATCACCGTCCATTTGGAGGCCGCGCCGATGCCCCAGAACAACCCCGACAGGAACAGGGGCAGGGCGCATTTGCGGAAGGGGGCGCCCGCCGGGAGGGTGAGGTAGCGGTACATGAAATAATACATCAGAAGGATGAAGAAGAAGGCGTAGGTGTCGATGGTGGCCAGCCGGGTCTGGGTCAGGTGCATGAAGTCGGCGGCCAGCAGCACGGTGCCGCAGGTGGCGATGGAGGTGCGGCCGAACAGGTTCTTGAGGAACACATACAGCAGGGGGAGCATCCCCACGCCGAACAGGGTGCCCATGAACCGCCAGCCGAAGGGGGTCATGCCGAACAGGCGGATACCGACGCCCATGATCAGCTTGCCCAGGGGCGGGTGGGAGATCTCATAGGGTTCAATGCCCCGGATGTGCTCCCAGGCGGTGCGGGGGTGGTAGATCTCGTCAAAGTAGGCCGAGTCGTAATAGGTGGTCTTTTCGGGCACCGTCTCCTGCTCGTCGAAGAGGGGGCTGGCCGAGGCGGACAGATTCACCCGGTTCCCCTCCAGATCGAACAGGGCCACCTCTCCCAGCTCCAGCAGGCCCTTATTGGCCTGGCCGGTGATGCGCAGGTATCGGATATACTGGGGGTTTTCGAAGGTGAGTTCATTCCACTTGAAGAGCTGATTGTAGTTCTGGGTCATGGCGTAGCTCTCGCCGTAGCCCTCCGGGTCGGCCCAGTAGTAAACGGTCTCCTCACTGCCCGTTTCATCGGTCTCCGTCCGGCTCCAGAGGGTGAGCCACTGGGTGCCGTCGGCGGAGATCTCCACCTGGTATTTGCCGGTGCCCAGGTTGGGGTAGTACCACAGCCTGGACACCTGGACGCTCTCCGGCAGGGAGAAGGTGGCCGATTCCCCGTCCCCAAAGTCCCAGGCGCTCTGGGGCGCCTGGAGGGAGCCCAAGTGGGCGAAGGCGGTGACGGCGTAAATACAGGTGATGAGCAGGATGGGAATGGCATCCCGGCGCGCCAGGGGATGGCACCGCCCGGCAAAGGTGAAGCGGCGCTTCGGCTGCGGCGCGGGGGCGAGCTGCTGGGCCAGGGGAGAGCGCTGGGTGCGCCAGTACCAGCAGAAGAAGCCCAGCAGCGCCAGCAGGGTGAGGACGGGAAAGAGTATGACAATATAACGAATGGGGCCCACGGGGGCGGTCACCTCCTGTGTAAGACTAGAGGGCGGGCATTGGCCCGTCCTCTCAGCTCGCCAAAAAAGCCTCGCAGAGTTCGCGCCCGCAGGCGCGAATCAAGCAGCAATCTGTTTTCCCCGGCGACATGTGCGTCGGGGAAAACACTTCTCAGGCTGCAAGTGTTGGGGTTGT
>NZ_CAXSQB010000038.1:22429-32992 GCF_964239415.1 Clostridium sp. ATCC BAA-442
GGGCATTAGCCCGTCCTCTAGTTTATTTCTTTTTCTTCTTTTTGTCAAAGAAAGATTTTACGCCCTCCATGGGACCGGGCGAAAGCTCGCCCATGGCTTCGCCATAGGCACGCAGCGCCTCCTTCTGTTCGTGGGTCAGGCCGGTGGGCACCTGTACGTTCACGGTGACGTACTGGTCGCCCCGGCCCCGGCCGTTGACGCTGGGAATGCCCTTGCCCCGCAGGCGGAAGGTGGTGCCGGGCTGGGTGCCCGCCGGCAGGCTCCACTTCACCTTGCCGTCGATGGTGGGAATCTCCAACTCCGCCCCCAGCGTGGCCTGGAGGAAGGTGACGGGGTGCTCCAGATAGACCGACGTGCCGTCCCGCTTGAAGAATTCGTGGGGGCGGACGGTGACGCTGATGAGCAGATCGCCCGCCGGGCCGCCGTTTTTGCCCGCGCCGCCCTGTCCCCGGAGGGAGACCGCCTGGCCGTTGTCGATGCCGGCGGGGATGGAGACGGTGAGCTTGCGCTGACGGCGGACGCTGCCTGCGCCGCCGCAGCTCTTGCAGGGCTGATGGATGATCTTGCCCTTGCCGCCGCACTTGGGGCAGGTGGTGGTGGTGGCGAAGGTAAAGGCCCCGCCGCCCCGCTGGATACGGATCTGGCCGCTGCCGTGGCAGTCGGGGCAGACCTCCGCTGTGGTACCCGGCGCGCAGCCGGTACCGTGGCAGTCGTCGCAGGGTTCGGTTCGGTTGAGGGTGATCTCCTTCTCACAGCCGAAGGCCGCCTCCTCAAAGCTGATGGAGACCGACGCCCGCAGGGTGTCACCCTTCATGGGGCCGCTGCGCGCACGGCTGGAGCCGCCGCCGAAGCCGCCCCCGAAGAAGGAGCCGAAGATATCGCCCAGGTCGATGTCGCCCATGTCAAACCCGCCGAAGCCGCCAAAGCCGCCCCCGGGTCCGCCCGCGCCGAAATTGGGATCCACACCCGCATGGCCGAACTGGTCGTAGCGGGCGCGCTTATCCTTGTCGGACAATACCTCGTAGGCCTCATTGGCCTCCTTGAATTTGGCCTCGGCGGTCTTGTCGCCGGGATTCAGATCCGGGTGGTACTGCTTGGCCTTTTTCCGGTAGGCCTTCTTGATCTCCTCGTCCGTGGCGCCCTTGGACACGCCGAGGACTTCATAATAATCTCGTTTCTGTTCTGGCATAGGGTTCTATCACCTCTTAACGGGAGAAACGGGCGGGTCTGGGGGCCGCCCCCTACTGCGTAGGAGCCAACTCCAGACCGGCCCGTGCTCACCGGACGAATTTACTTCTGGTTGTCGTCGTCTACCACTTCATAATCGGCGTCCACCACGTTGGGATCGGAGCTGGCGGAACCGGCCTGGGCGCCGCCCATGTCGGGGCCAGGCTGCTGACCACCCTGGGGATTGGCCTGCTGATACATCTTCTCCGCGATGGGATAGAAGGCCTTGCTGGCCTCCTCGGTGGCGGCCTTGATGGCGGCCACGTCGGTGCCCTTCAGCGCGTCCTTCAGCTTGTTCAGCGCGGCCTCCACGGTAGCCTTGTCGTCGGCGCTGATCTTGTCCTTGGCGTCCTCCAGGGCCTTCTCGGTCTGGTAGACCACCTGGTCGGCCTGGTTGCGGACGTCGATCTCCTCCTTCTTCTTGGCGTCCTCGGCGGCAAACTGCTCGGCCTCCTTGACGGCCTTGTCAATGTCCTCCTTGGACATGTTGGTGGAGGAGGTGATGGTGATGTGCTGCTCCTTGCCGGTGCCCAGATCCTTGGCGGACACGTTCACGATGCCGTTGGCATCGATATCGAAGGTGACCTCGATCTGCGGCACGCCGCGGCGGGCGGGGGCGATGCCGTCCAGGTTGAAGCGGCCCAGGGTCTTGTTGTACTGGGCCATCTCGCGCTCGCCCTGGAGCACGTGGACCTCCACGCTGGTCTGGTTGTCGGCCGCGGTGGTGAACACCTGGCTCTTCTTGGCGGGGATGGTGGTGTTGCGCTCGATGAGCTTGGTCATCACGCCGCCCATGGTCTCGATGCCCAGGGACAGGGGGGTGACATCCAGCAGCAGCAGGCCCTTCACGTCGCCGGTGAACACGCCGCCCTGGAGCGCCGCGCCCATGGCCACGCACTCGTCAGGATTGATGCCCTTGAAGCCCTCCTTGCCGGTGAGCTTCTTGACCATCTCCTGCACGGCGGGGATACGGCTGGAGCCGCCCACCATCAGCACCTTGGAGATGTCGCTGGAGGACAGGCCGGCGTCACTCATGGCCTGCTTCACGGGGCCGCTGGTGGCCTCCACCAGGTTGGCGGTGAGCTGGTCGAACTTGGCCCGGGTGAGGGTCAGATCCAGGTGCTTGGGGCCGGTGGCATCGGCGGTGATATAGGGCAGGTTGATGTTGGTGGAGGTGACGCCGGACAGCTCGATCTTGGCCTTTTCGGCGGCCTCCTTCAGGCGCTGCATGGCCACCTTGTCGCCGGTCAGGTCAATGCCGGTGTCCTTCTTGAACTCGGCGGCCATCCAGTCCATGACGCACTTGTCGAAGTCGTCGCCGCCCAGGCGGTTGTTGCCGGCGGTGGCCAGCACCTCGATGACGCCGTCGTCAATGTCCAGGATGGACACGTCGAAGGTGCCGCCGCCCAGGTCGTACACCATGACCTTCTGGGCCTGCTCCTTGTCCACGCCGTAGGCCACGGCAGCGGCGGTGGGCTCGTTGATGATGCGCTTGACGTCCAGGCCCGCGATGCGGCCGGCGTCCTTGGTGGCCTGGCGCTGGGCGTCGGTGAAGTAGGCGGGGACGGTGATGACCGCCTCGGTGACGGTCTGGCCCAGATAGGCCTCGGCGTCCGCCTTCAGCTTCTGCAGGATCATGGCGGAGATCTCCTGGGGCGTGTAGGCCTTGCCGTCGATGTTCACCTTGTAGTTGGTGCCCATCTCGCGCTTGATGGACATGATGGTGCGGTCGGGGTTGGTGATGGCCTGGCGCTTGGCCACCTGGCCCACCATGCGCTCGCCGTCCTTGGAGAAGGCCACGACGGAGGGGGTGGTGCGGTTGCCCTCGGCGTTGGGGATGACGACGGACTCGCCGCCCTCCATGACGGCCACGCAGGAGTTGGTTGTACCAAGGTCGATACCAATAATCTTAGACATAAAGCAGTTCCTCCAATAATAAAGAAATTGGTTTTTTACAAGGTTGAGTGGTGGGCGCACCATGTGCGCCATGATGTCACGCTATGGGTTGGGCACATGGCCGGGCCGCTAAGTCCAGACTGCGCGAAAAATGCCGCTTCGGGCTGCGCCCGTCGCCTGTTTTTTCGTCTCCGTCCCGCCTTAGCGCCCCTATGTGCCTACCCTCCGCGCTTCTTAGTTGGCGACCTTTACCATGGCGAAACGGACCACCTTGTCGCCCGACTTGAAGCCGGTCTGGAACACATCCACAATGGTGTTCTCGCCAGCGCCCTCGTCCTCCACGTGCATCACGGCGTTGTGGAGGTTGGGATCGAAGGGCTCGCCCAGGGCAGGGATCTCCTCGATGCCCAGCTTGGTGAGAACCTCCTTGAGCTGGGTCATGGTCATCTCCACGCCCTTCTTGTAGGCCTCGTCGGCGGTCTCCTGCTTGAGGGCCCGCTCCAGGTTGTCGTACACCGGCAGGAAGGCCGCAGCGGTGTCCGCCTTGGCGTCCGACCAGGCGGATTCCTTCTCCTTCTGGCTGCGGCGGCGGTAGTTGTCGTATTCAGCGGCCAGGCGGAGAAATTTGTCCTCCTGGTCGGAGAGGCTCTTCTTGAGGGCCTCCAGCTCCTCCAGCAGGGGGTTGGGAGCCTCGGCCTCCGTCTCCTCGGTGGGGACGGCCTGCTCGGTCTGCTCTTCCGGGGTCACGTCCTCCGGCTTTTTTTCCTTCTTGCTCATGGGATGCATTCATCTCCTATTTCTCGTCGTCCCTGCCCTGGGGCAGTTCACCCTGTCCAAACAGCCGGGAGAGGCCCTCGGCCAGATAGGACAGGCGGGCGGTTATCTTGGCGTAATCCATCCGGGTGGGCCCAACCACGCCGATGACACCCCGCATGCCGTCGCCGATGTCGTAGCTGGCGACCACCACGCTGGTGTCCTTCAGCGCGTCGGCCACGTTTTCCGGGCCGATGAGGATCTTCATGGGATCGTCCTTGGGAACGGGGAAGCGGGCAGGGTCGGCGTCCTCGGAGAGGTAGCTCATCAGCGGCTGCGCCCGCTCCAGGCTGCGGTACTCGGGCAGCTCCAGCAGATGGGCCAGACCCGAGGTGTGGACGGTGCGCTGCTCCAGGCTCTCCAGCACCTCCATAGCGAAAGACACCACCAGGGAGATAAGCCCATAGGCCTCCCCGGCCGCATGCTGGGCCACCCGCATCAGCTCCGGGGTGATTTCCTCCAGCGTCAGGCCGGTAAAGGTGGTGTTCAGCAGGGTGTTGAGCATCTGAAGCTGGGCTTCCGTCAGGTCGGAGGGCAGGCGGATGAGCCGGTTACGCACGATGTCCGTGTCGGTCATCACCACGATGATGAAAGCGTTGCGCTCCACCATCAGCAGATCGAACCGCCGGATGGTCATGCGGCTCAGACCGGAGGAGAGGGCGAAGGAGGGGTAATTGGTGAGCTGGGACACCACCCGGCCCGCCTGGTCCAGCACCCGGTCCAGCTCCCGCATCCGCATGGCCAGGGCCTGGTTGATGCGCTGGGTCTCCTGGAGGGAGAGCTTGTGCTCCTCCATCAGCTCGTTGACATAGAGCCGGTAGCCCTTGGGCGAAGGGATGCGCCCGGCGGAGGTGTGGGGCTTTTCCAACAGGCCCATCGCCTCCAGATCCGCCATTTCGTTGCGGATGGTGGCGGAGGATACCTCCATATCGATGGAGGCGGCGATGGCCTTGGAACCCACCGGCTCCGCCGACTGGATGTAGCTCTCGATGATGGCGCGGAGAATCCGTTTTTTGCGCTCTGTTAAATCCATTCCGGCCACCCTTTCACAATGTTAGCACTCAAACTCTCTGAGTGCTAAAGATAATGTAGCACCGTCCCCCGAAAAAGTCAAGTGTTCTGGATGTAAATTAAATGTGAACGTAGAAAATTCAGCAGGCAAAGGGGTGGACTGCAAGTTTCGGGCGTTGACGGGGCGGCGGAACAATGGTATTCTATGTAAAAAGGAGGGGTGAATCCGTGGACGAGGGCCGAGGCTTCACGATTATCGACTATGAGGACCGCTACAAGCAGGCGCTGGAGGACATCTCCCTGCCCTGGCTGCTGGAATACGACCTGCTGGAGCCGGTGGATCTGGAGATGCTGGCGGAGCCCCACCGCTTCCTGTCCGGCGGTGGCCGGGTGCTGCTGGCCCGCTGGGGGGAGGAGATTGTGGGCATGGTCATGCTGGAGCTTCAGGGGAAGGGCCAGTGCGAGCTGCTCAAGTTCGGTGTGAAGGAGGCATACCGGGGCCGGGGCATTGGTACGGCCTTGATGGAGGCGGCGCTCCAGGCCGCCCGGGATGCAGGGCAGAAGAAAGCGGTCCTCACCTCCAACCATCAGCTCAGGGAGGCCCTGCGGCTGTATGAGCGGTTTGGGTTCAAATACGTCACCTATTCTGATAAATGGTTCCAGCTCTCCGACATCCGCATGGAGCGGGAGCTGTGAGCCGGCTTACAGAGAAAAATACCCCGGCTCCGCGCCCACAGGCGGAGCCGGGGTATTTTTTACAACGCGGTCACTCCGTACGGGAGAACTGGGTGACGTCGTTGATCCACTCCCGGGAGCGGAGGCGGTACAGGCCAATGCCGAACTTGACGAATTGCTCGGCCATGATGCCCACATAGACCCAGAAGATGCCCCACTGGAACACCAGGCCGAACAGGGCGGCCAGGGGGAGGGAGACGAACCACAGGGGGGTGGTGTCGATGATGGTGGCGGCCCGCACGTCGCCGCCGCCCCGCAGGACGCCCACGGTGTTGACGGAGTCGAAGGCCCGCAGGGCCAGAAAGACGCCGATGAAGGTCAGCATCATGGTGGTGATAGAGCCGGCGGTCTCCGACAGGTGGAAGAAGGGGTAGACCAGCCAGGGGAAGACGAACCAGGCCCCCAGGATCAGGGGAATGCCGATGATCAGGCCGCAGAGGAAGGCCAGGGTGTCCAGGGTAGCCCCCACCTCATAGACATGCTCCCGCCGGCCCGCGCCGATCTCCCGGCCCACGATGATGGCGGTGGTGTTGCCGATGGCGAAGATGGCCACGGTACAGAGATCCTCAATGTTGCCCGCCAGGGCGCGGGCGGCCAGGATCTCGGTGGAGCCCTCCATGTGGCCCATGATGACCTTGTAGAGGGAGGTGCCCAGGCCCCAGAGGGTCTCGTTGAGCACCACCGGCCCGGAGTAGTGGAGAAATTTGGCCAGCAGGGCGCGGCCCGGCCGGAAGAGCACGGCGGGCTTGAGCCGGAAGCGCCGGTTGGTCAGGGCGTAGGAGAGCATGATGACGAACTCCAGCACGCGGGCGGACAGGGTGGCCACCGCCGCGCCCACCACGCCCAGGGCGGGAGCGCCCAGGTTGCCGAAGATGAACACCCAGTTGAGGAAGGCGTTGGTCAGCATGGACACGCCGAAGATGATCATGCCCAGCTTGGGGTTCTCCATGGAGCGGTGGGCGCCCACGTACACGCCGGTGAGGCTGTTGAAAATATAGGAGAAGCCCACGATGCGGGCGTACTGGGCCGCCAGGGGCACCAGCTCCTGGTTGTCGGTGAGCAGGCCCATCAGCTGCTCCGGCAGGAAGAACATGACGGAGGCAAAGGCCAGGGAGATGGCCCCGGCCACATAGCAGCCCAGGCCGATGACCCGGTTAATGGACTCGGTGTCCCCCTTGCCCCAGAACTGGCTGATGAGGACGGAGGAGCCGCTCTGGAGTCCGAAAATGACTAGCTGGATGACGAAGACGGGGATGTTGGCCACCAGCACGGCGGCCAGGGGGGCTTCCCCCAGGGCGCCCACCATGAAGGTGTCGATCAGCCCCAGCAGGGTGGTGCACAGGTTCTGGAGCAGGATGGGCAGGGCCAGCCGCGCCACGTTGCGGTAGAAGGCCGCCCCCCGGTTCATATAGTGGAACAAACGCTCACCTCGCTGCAATTCTGGTCTTAGTGATTTCAGTCAGTCCCCCGGCCAGGGCGTCCACGTCGGCGCGGGTGCTCTCCGGGGAGAAGGAGACGCGGAGCACCCCCATCAGGGTGCGCTTGGGCAGGCCCAGGGCCGCAAACACGTGGCTGGGCTTCCCGCGGTGGCAGGCCGAGCCGGAGGAGACGTACACCCCCCGGTCGGACAGCTCCCGCACCAGCATTTCGCTGGGGTAGCCGGGCAGGGAGACGGCGCAGATGTGGGGGGCGTCCCCCCGGCTGATGATCTCCAGCCCGGGGACGGCAGAGAGTGATTCCAGCGCGTATTCTTTGATTTCTTGAATACGAGCGGGATAGTCCTCTTGCCACGCCGCGCAGGCGGCCGCCAGGGCCGCGGCCTGGGCGGTGGGCTCGGTGCCGGGCCGCAGCCCGCCCTCCTGCCCGCCGCCCGTCAGCAGGGGCTTGAGGTTCAGACCCCGGCGGATGTACTGTACGCCGATGCCCTTGGGGGCGCGGATTTTATGGCCGCTGAGAGTGAGCAGATCCACCCCCAGCTCCGCCGGGGTGAAGGGCACCTTCAGAAAGGCCTGCACCGCGTCGCAGTGGAGCAGGGCGGAGGAGCCGGCGTCCCGGATGGACTGGGCGGCCTCCGCCACGGGGAGAAGGGTGCCCAGCTCGTTGTTCACCAGCATCATGGACACCAGCACCGTATCGGGCCGCAGGGCGGCCCGGAGGGCGTCGGGGGACACGTGGCCGCTCCGATCCGGCTTGAGGTAGGTCACCTCATACCCCTGGGCGGCCAGGGCCTTCACCGGCTCCAGCACGGCGGCGTGCTCGATGGCGGTGGTAATGATGTGCCGCCCCTTCCGCCGTCCGTAGTCCGCGGCGGCCCGGACGGCCCAGTTGTCCCCCTCGGTGCCGCAGGAGGTGAAGACCAGCTCCTCCGGCGCGCAGCCCAGGCGGCCGGCCACGGCGGCGCGGTGCTCCTTCAGCGCGGCGGCGGCGGCCTGCCCCAGGGCATACCCGGAGGAGGGGTTGCCGTACCCCTCAGTCATGGCCTCCAGAGCGGCCCGGGCGGCCTCCGGACAGACCCGGGTGGTGGCGGCATTGTCAAGATAAGTGGGCATGTAACGGTCACCTCGTCCATGAATGGAATAAAGACAGTATTAAATATTTTATGCTCTGCCCTGTCGAAAGTCAAGGCCCGCCCCGGTTTTGGGCGGGCCTTGGTGCCTATTGGGAAAAGGATGCGTAGGGATCGGCCGTGTGGACGGCGCGCTCCGAAAGGATTTGCAGCAGCTCCGCTACCACGCCGGAGGGAAGGATGTAATAGGCCCATTCCTGTGTGTCTCCAGGGGCGTAACCGTCGTAAAATGCCGCCCGGCCGTCGGCCCAAAGGAAGAGCTCATATTGCTCGCCGTAGCGAAGGGACAGCTCCGGCTCCCCGGCGGAAAAGGCCGGGATGGAACTCCAGTCCTCGGAACGGAGCAGAGTACCCAGCCCGGAGCCCTCCTCCAGCTCATAATAGGAGCCGTCGCCGGTGCGGAGCAGGGTGCTGGACTCCAGATGCTCCGCCGCGGACTGGGGCAGCAGGCTGGGATTTTCCTTCCGCAGGAAGCCGGGCAGTCCGTTCAGGGCGTACCAGAGCCAGCCGCATCCGGCCGCCGCCAGCAGGGCGAGCGCAAGCCCCACAGCCAGGGCGGCCCCGCTCCGACGCCTCTCCTCCTCTGCCATTGTACACCCCTCCGTTTTGCCAGTATAACACAGAGAGGGCAGGGAAGCTTTACAAAACAATAAATAATTTCTAACTGTTTGACGCCGGGGGCAGGAAACGCCGCCACAGCCCGGAGTGGAAGAAGAGAAGGCCCAGCAGGGCGGAGGGGATGGGGGCCAGTGCCTCGGCCAGATAGAGGCCGCCGGCGCCCAGAGGGCCGGAGAGCAGGAGGCTGAGGGCCAGGCGCACCCCCACAGACTGGAGCAGGGCGTTGGCCATGGCCAGCCCGGCGGCGCCCACGCCGGTGGCGAAGGCGTCATAGGTGTACATGGCGGCGTAGAACAGGCAGTTGACCGAGCAGCAGACGCGCAGATAGCGCACCCCCTCGGCCACTACAGCGGGGCTAGGATCGAAGAAGGCCACCAGCGGGGCGGTGAAGAGCTCCTCCGCCTCCGGCAGACAACATAGCCAGGCGGAGTGGAGAACCCCGCCTGCGGTGCCGATGCGCCGGTGAGAGAGGAATCAGCGTTCCATATTTAACTCCGAACAACGGTTTACCTGTGTCAATATTCGGAGCGGAGTTCGATGCAGAGGGGACGCGCCATAACCGTCCCGCTTTTCCTGTGGGATGGGATCAGTTTGCCGCCCCGCGGCAGGGAGATCAAGAGGGTGTACGATGAACCTCCGAGTCGTTGGCATACATCTGGAAATTCAGCCCCTCCATGGCGGGAACATAGGCCGCCGCGACCCCGGCAAAGCGAGAAGCGTCCACGCCCTCATGCATTAGACCCTCCACATAGGTGTCCCAGTAGTCCTGGGTGAAGAGGATGCGGTACACCGGCTGGAAATAGGTCTGATAGTCCTGCGTGGCATACTCCAGGGTGACTTGCAGGATCTCCGCCCGCTCCGGGCAGTCCGTCTCCATGGTGCTCCAATAGTCGCCGGAGCGGAAGCGGGCCACCGCCTCCTCTGCCGTACAGATGGGGTAGACGCCGCAGGGGTCGCCGGGCGGAAGGGTGAGCTGGACCGCGTTCCCGTCGCGGATCGAGAAGCGGCGGAAGCTGTAATCATACAGTTGCTGCGCCAGCGGCGCGTCGGGATCGCGGTAGTAGAAGGTGCGGGTGACAGAGGGAGAGCCGTCATAGCTGTACTCCACCGCCGACTCCACGTCCCACAGCTCCGCGTCCGTGCCGGGATACAGCCCATACAGGGTTACCGGAGAAGACGCCGCGTCCAACAGCTCCAGACGGGATTGCCCGTGCAGCCGGAGGGTCTCCCCGCCGGAGCCGTCGGCCCACAGGGCGGGGGCCCAGCCCTGGGACGGCTCCGCCGTGCCCTCCCGCCACTGGGTAGAGGTGATGGTGCACCCCAGGGCTCCGGCCAGCTCCTCCAGCCGGGTTCGCTGCTCCTCCTCCGTGGGGCGGGGATTGCGGTAGATGGGCAGCTCGGTGAGCTCGTCCAGCCGGCCGGCGGTGGGGCAGCTCTCCATCTGCTGGGCGGGATCCTCCACGATGGTAATCCAGCTCCCCGCGTCTGGCAGGCTCCACACGTCGGCGGGCGGAGTGTGGGCCGGCGCGGGGGTGCGGGCCACGCCGGGGGTGCCGGAGGGCTCCACGGCCGGGGTGTGGGTGGGCAGGGAGAGGCCCCACCAAAGCCCGCCGGCAAAGAGGACGGCGCACGCTGTGGCGGCCGCGGCCCGGAGCAGGCGGCGGGGCCTGGCGGGGCGAACCGGGGCAGTGCCGGCC
>NZ_CAXSQB010000039.1:0-13009 GCF_964239415.1 Clostridium sp. ATCC BAA-442
CGCCAGAGCCGTCCCCCACCCCCACACCCGATCCGGTGGGGGAGGCCCTGGCGGGGATGACGGTGGAGCAGAAGGCGGCCCAGCTTTTGGTGGCGGGGATCGAGGGCACAGAGCCGGGGGAGGACGCGGTGCAGGCCGTCCAGGGCTATCAGGTGGGCGGCGTGATTCTCTTTGGCCGCAACGTGGAGAGCGCGGAGCAGCTGGCGGCGCTCACCAACGGGCTGAAGGAGCTCAACGGGGACTACACACCTCTGTTCCTCTGCGTGGATCAGGAGGGGGGCCGGGTGGACCGGATGCCCCCGGAGGTGAGCCGCACCCCCAGTGCTTGGCGGGTGGGGCAGGCCATGGCCCGTGGTACCGCAGGGGCGGAGTATGGGGTGCTGCTGGCGGAGGAGTGCGCCGCCTTCGGCTTCAACATGGACTTCGCCCCCAGCCTAGACATCTGGTCAAACCCCGACAACACGGTGATCGGCGACCGGGCCTTCGGCGGCGACTGGGAGTGGGTGACCGACTTCGGCTTCCGGGCGGTGGAGGCCATGGCGGAGCTGGGCGACGTGATCCCGGTGGTGAAGCACTTCCCCGGCCACGGGGACACGGCGGTGGACTCCCACACGGCGCTCCCCGTGGTGGACAAGACCCTGGAGGATCTGTGGCAGAGCGAGCTGGTGCCCTTCGACATGGTTCTCTCCGGCCAGTTCTGGGGAGAGCCGGTTATGGAGCCGACTCCCGCCGTCATGGTGGCCCACATCCTCCTGAGTCAGATCGACCCGGACAACCCGGCCTCCCTGTCTCCCGAGGTGGTGACGGGGCTGCTCCGGGAGGAGATGGGCTATGAGGGCGTGGTGTGCACCGACGACCTGACCATGGGGGCCATTTCCAACATCTACGGTATGGGGGAGGCCGCCGTACTGGCCGTGGAGGCCGGGTGCGATCTGCTGCTGGTGTGCCACGGGGCGGACAACCTGGCCGCGGCCCACGCCGCCCTGGTGGATGCGGTGGACAGCGGCCGCATCTCCATGGAGCGGCTGGACGAGAGCGTGTACCGCGTCCTCTCCCTCAAGGCCGTCTACGGCCTGAGCAACGCGCCGGTGGAGGCGCCGGACATAAAGGCATTGAACGACCGGATTGCGGCCCTCGAACGCTCTATAGAGGCAGATACATCGCAGTAGGAGAGGATAGAAAGCAGCCCCGGCGGATTCGCCCGCCGGGGCTGCTCAGGTTGCTCATAACCCCTCCTGCTAAAAATTCAGAGGGAGGGATAGTGTGAAAGGGAACCGTCAGGGTTCCCTTTCATGTTGGATCAAACGACATTTTGAAACTTTTCCGGAGTTTCAAAATGTCCAGCAGCCTGTCGAAAAGACTTTTTTGACAGGCTGAGCAGCCCCGGCGGATTTGTCCGCCGGGGCTGCTGTTATTGGATTCAGTTGGCTTCGATGTAGTCCGCGAAGGCGGCCAGACAGCGGTTAGCCTCTCCGCGGGTGAGGGTGCCCCTGGGGAGGAAGAGGTCCCCCCGCAGTCCGGCGGCGGAGAGGGCCCCCGTTCGGATACAGAACTCCACCGCTGGGCGGGCCCAGACCGCGATTTCGCCGCAGTCCAGCAGCGCGGTGGCGGAGGGGCCGGAGGACGGGGTTTTCAGCCCCAGGAATTTGGCGTAATTGTAGAGCATGACGGCAGCCTGCTCCCGGGTGACAGTCTGGGTAGGGAGAAATTTGCCTGTCCCGTTGCCACTGACCACGCCGGTCTCGGCGGCCCACACCGCCGCGTCGCTGTTGGACACGTCGATAAAGGCGGCGCTGGCTCCGGGCTTGGGCTTTCCAGCCATCTCATAGAGCATGGTGACAAACTCCAGGCGGTTCAGCGGGCCGTTGACGGAGCCGGTGTAGAGGCTCCATGTGCTGCTCCGCTGGGGGGAGAGCATGCCCAGCAGGTGGGTCTGCTCGGAGAGATACCCGGCCAGGACTGCGGCGGGGATGCCGCTCTGGGCGGCAAAGCGGCTGTCACGGGCGGCGGACCAGAGGGGGGTACAGGCCGGGAAGTCGGGGGCGGACAGGCGGTCGGCGGACACGGCTACGCGGAAGGTCTGCCCGTCGTCCACCAGGGCGCCCTCAAAGGCGAGGCCGTCCACCCGCTGTCCCTCAGAAGCCCCCAGATAGAGGGTGTAGTCCATACCATAGAGCACGTCGGCACCCTCTCCGCCGGAGATGGAGCCGTCCGGCTCCGCCTGATAGGCCTCCGCGCTGCGGTCCAGCCACTGGCGCAGCTCGGCGCCGGTGAGCTCCACCAGGACGACGGGGCTGTCCCCGGGGGCCAGCGCGGCGCAGTCCCGCAGGGAGAGCACCGCAGTGTCATCCTCCCCGGAGAACCGGGAAGCGGCGGAAGCGCCGCCCAGGGCGGCGGGAGAGAGAAGGGCCGCGTCGGCATCGGCGGCCCACAGCATGGCCTCGGTCACCAGATCCACCGTGGCGCTCTGCACATACAGGGGAGAGCCCTCCTCTGACCAGTCGCCGGACAGGGTGCCAACGGCAGCCTGCATGCGGTCAGACGCTGCGCTTTGGGCGGCGGATAGGGCCTTGTTCAGGCGGTCGTCCGGCTCATAGTCGGACAGGGGGAGCAGGGTGCTCTCGCCCACCACGGCCTCCCCCTTGGGGGAGAGGGTAATTGTGGTGCGGGTCAGGGATGTGCCGCCGCCGCTGACCAGGGAGACCGGCTCCCCGTCGGCATTCTGGAGGCTCTCCGCAGCCGCTTCGCCGTGGCCGCCCACCAGCAGGTCGATGCCGGTGGTCTCCGCAGCAAAGCGGGCCAGTTCGTCCCGTCCGGTGTGGCAGACCACCACCACCAGGTCGCAGTTCTCCTTTTCCAGCCGCTCCTGCCAGTAGCCGGTCCACTCCCAACTATAGCTGCCGGAGGTGTTGTCCCGGTGGGCAAAGCGCGCGCCTTCGACGAAGGAGTCGGGCAGCGCCTCCGGCGCCTCCATGGCGCCCAGGCCCAGCACGCCGATGCGCACCGCGCGCCGGCCCAGCTCCACAGTAAAGACCTCGTAGGCATCCTCCTCCGGGCTCTGGGTGTCCTCGTCCAGGTAGTTGCCCGAGAGGACGCGCACCGGGGCGCCGTCCTCCGACGCTTCACCCAGGGCGGCGAAGAAATCGTTCCGGGCCTCCGGGCCCAAGCGGAATTCACCCACAGCGGGCACCAGGGCGTCATAGCCGATGGCCCGCAGGGCCAGGGCCTCCGCCGCGCCGCCGTCCTGGACCAGCCCGTTGTCCACCGCGTCACCGCTGTCCAGCAGCAGGGCGGCGTCCACCGAGGCCCGCTCCGCCTCCATGGCGGAGGCCACATTCTGATAGCTGTACTCCACTGCCTCCCCGGTCACGGGGTCCTCACGGTAGAGCCGCCCCCCCATGTCCCCGGTGGTGTAGATGCCCAGGGTGGGGGCGGGAGTGTCCGCCGCCGCGGCAGTGCCGGCAGCAGCGGCCAGCAGGGCCGCGCTCAGCAGAACCGCCGGGCACCGTTTGAGAAAATGCCGCATCCGCGCCATTCAAAATCGCCTCTTTTCGCTCCATACAAGGAGAAACTTTGTTCCGTTCCCAGCCATTATACGTCCCGGCCGGACGGGATGCAACGGATTGGGGGCGAATGTTAAGAAAAAGAAATATTCCGCCGCCAAAACCGAAAAAAGGTCCCCTGTGCGTTTGGGACGCACAGGGGACCTGGGGAATTGGGGACTTAGCCCAGCCTGCACAGCTCGGCGGCGGTCTGGGCCGCCAGCCGGGCATTGTTGAACACCAGTTGGATGTTGGAGTCCAAGCTGTCGCCGCCGGTGAGCTCCTTCACCTTGGCCAGCAGGAAGGGGGTGGTGGCCTTGCCGTGGATGCCCTGGGCGTTGGCCTGGGCGACGGCCTCGTCGATGGCCCTGTTGATCACCTCGTGGTCCATGGCGAACTCCTCGGGAATGGGGTTGGTCACCAGCATGCCGCCCCTGAGGCCCAGATCCAGGGAGGCCCGGAAGGCCGCGGCGAGCTCCGCGGGGGTGTCCACCCGGTAGTCCACCTCGAAGCCGCTCTTGCGGGTGTAGAAGGCGGGCAGCTCCTTGGTGCCGTAGCCGAGGACGGGCACGCCGTGGGTCTCCAGGTACTCCAGGGTGAGGCCCAGATCCAGGATGGACTTGGCCCCGGCGCACACCACCATCACGGGGGTGGAGGCCAGCTCCTCCAGATCGGCGGAGATGTCCATGGTGGTCTCGGCGCCGCGGTGCACGCCGCCGATGCCGCCGGTGGCGAACACCTGGATGCCTGCCATGTGGGCGATCATCATGGTGGTGGTGACGGTGGTGGCGCCGTCGGCCTTGCGGGAGACCAGCACCGCCAGATCCCGGCGGCTGGCCTTGGTCACGTCCTGGCCCTTCTTGCCCAGATACTCGATCTCCTCGGCGGTGAGGCCGGCCTTCAGGCGGCCGCCCAGAATGGCGATGGTGGCGGGCACCGCGCCGCTGTCCCGGATGATCTGCTCCACCTTGAGGGCGGTCTCCACGTTCTGGGGGTAGGGCATGCCGTGGGAGATGATGGTGGACTCCAGGGCGACCACGGGCTTGCCCGCGGCCACAGCGGCGGCTACTTCAGGGGCGACGTCCAGATACGGATTGAGATTCATGGTGATTACCTCCTGTAAAATATATTTAATAAAATACGGATTGCGGAGTGATCAGGCCGGAGAGGAAGGTCCGGCGGCCGGGCGGCGGAGGTCAAAGCGCCACACGGCCAGCGCGAAGGAGCAGAAGGCGGCCACCTCGATGGCGGCGCCGGTATAGGAGCCGGCGATCAGGTTGTAGGCGAACACCGGAGGGGAGTTGAGGAGAAACAGCAGCCGGGTCAGGCGCATGTTCCGCGTCCAGAGGGCAGCAGTGGTGAGCATCATGGCCGCGCCCAGCAGAAGGCAGTAGGGGCCGTCCCAAGTGAGAAGGGGGGCCGCCCCATAGCAGGCCAGAAAGAGGGCGAGCCAAAGGCGGCTGCGGGCCCAGGGCCGGTCGTTGTAGGCGCACACCACGCCGCGGGCCAGGCCCAGCAGGTTGATGAGCACCCCCGTCCACGCCCCCAGCAGCACGTACTGGACGACCCAGAGCACGCAGCACACAAGCTGAAGGCCGATGATCTTCCGGCGGCTGCCGGTCTGGACGGCGGTGAAGGCGAGCAGGGAGCCGATCAGCCCCAGGATTTGCGCGGTCCAGAAGGTCAAGGCGTCTCCACTCCCTCCCCGAAGCCCGCCCTCTGGCGGAGCAGCCGGGCGCTCATGTCGGGGTTGATCGTCTCGGCGCTCTCCATGGCGATGGCCCCGGCGGCCATGGCGGCCCGGGCGGTGTCCTCCAGCCCGGTGCCCTCCAGATAGGCCCAGGCGATGGCGGCCATGCCCGCGTCGCCGCAGCCGGTGGTGTTCACCATCTCTCCGGGACAGCAGGGCACGTGTACCCGCCCGCTGTGGTCGGCGGCGAACACCCCGTCGCCCCCCAGGCTGATGAATACCCGCCGCAGGCCGGTGGCCAGCAGGGCGTCGGCCGCGGCGTTGAGGCTCGCCTCGTCGGTGATGGACACGCCCGAGAGCAGCTCCGCCTCCAGCCGGTTGGGCTTGAGGGTGTGGAGCTTCCCCAGCACGGGGCGCAGCTTCTCCGCCTTGGCGGTGGACACCGGGTCGGCGAAGATGGGCAGGCGGATATTCTCTGCCAGCCAGGCGATGGACTGGGCCGGGATGTTGGTGTCCACCACCAGGAGCTGGGCATTTTGGAGCAGCCGGGCCCGCCCGGCCAGAAAGGCAGGGGTGACATGCTCATAGATCTCCATGTCGCTGACCGCCAGGGCCATGTCCCCGTGCCCGTCGGTGATGAACAGATAGGTGGAGGTGGCCCCGCCGGGCACGGTGAGGCACTGGCTGATGTCGATGCCCAGCTCGCCGCAGGAGGCGGCGATGCGCTGGGCGTTCATATCGTCGCCGAAGGCGGTGAGCATCCGCACGTCCAGCCCCATCAGAGCCATGTTGTGGGCGATGTTGCGCCCCACGCCCCCCAGGCTCATGCGCACCTGGCCAGGGTTGGAGTCCGCCGCCACCAGCTCCCCGTGGGGCCGCCCGCCGATGTCCAGGTTGACGCCGCCCACGACTACCACATAAGGAGCGGTGCGGACGATGTAGCCCTTGCCGGCGATATGGCCCTGCTTCATCAGATTGGAGATGTGTACCGCCACCGACGAGCGGGCGATGCCCGCTTTGTCCGCCAGCTCCTGCTGGGAGATCAGGGGGTTCTCCTCAATCCACTTGAGAATCTGCCGTTCCCGCTGAGTCATGGCCTCTCCTCCTAAACATAAGCTGTTGATATAATCATATGCTTATAGAGGGCCTCTGTCAAGAGAAATCTCCCCGGTTCAGGAACTTTTTCCACGTCCCGCCGTCCAAGAGGGGAAAGGAGGAATGTTCCATGAAAAAAAGCCTGCTGCTGTTCGCCCTTGTGCTCCTGCTGGCCGGGTGTGCATCCACCGGAAACCAGGCCGCCCCCGCGGGGGGAACCCCGGCGGGCTCCCCCTCGGAGGAGCCCGGCCTGACTGCGGGGGCTCCCGAAAGAATGACTTGCCGCATTGCGGATGGGGCGGAGGAAGGGGAGCTGGTGCTGGCTGGCCCGGGGGGCGCGGGGGACGTGTATACCCTGGATACAGAGGGGCTGGCGGTGGATGGGCCCCTGGCTGACGGGGCGATGGCGGAGGTCGGGTTTGACGGAATGATTCTGGAGACCTATCCCGCCAAGTTCGGCCATGTGACCGGCGTGACCGTGCTGGAGGAGCCGGCGGATGACCGCTGCGGGCTGTATCTCCAGGTGCTGTCCGACCTGTGGGAGGTGGATACTGCCCTCAACACAGGGCTGGAGGAGCTGGGGGTGGATCTCTCCGGCCTCACCGACCTGGCCGAGAGTGAGAAATCCGCCCTGGCCTGGGTGTTTGGGAACGCCCACGGCCTGATGCCCATCACCGGCACTCTGGAGGAGATCTGGGAGGCGGGCTACCTCACCCCCATGACCGAGCCGGCGGAGGGGTACGAGGACAGCGTGGCCCTCTACCGCTGGGAAAACGGCTGCCTGTTCTCCCTGTCCGGCTCCGCCGAGGAGGGCTTTGAGGCGCAGAAGTGGGCCTCCGGCCTGGGGGCGTATTTCTTTACCGACTGCACCGCCCGGCAGAATGCCGACGGCACCTGGACCTATGAGGTGGGGGCGGAGGCCATCGCGTAGGGGCGGTTACAAGGGGCCGCCCCTGCAGGGGACAGGGCGAGCGCCCTGTTCCGCTGAACCCGGAGCATCCGGTCTCTGTGGCGCGCCCCGGCGGGGAGCAAACCGAATATCGGCCCATTGGGGCCGTCTGTCCGAAATCGGTGGACAGACGGCCCTTTTTTCGCTATAGTGGGGTTGAAAGGGGGGAAGGGCATGAAGGTAGAGCTGCGCATCGACCCGGGCTGCGACGGGATGTCGGTTGTGATCAACGCCCCCGCCCTCACCGACGAGGTGAAGGCTCTGGCCGCCCGGCTGGAAGGGGGCGGCGTCCTCGTCGGCTGGCAGGGGGGCCGGGCCGTTCCCCTGGCCGCGGAGGACATTCTCCGCTGCTACGGCGAGGAGAAGGGCGTGAAGTGCCAGACCCCCGGCGGGGTGTACGATCTGAAGGAGCGGCTGTACGAGCTGGAGGGCCGGCTGGACCGGCACACCTTCGTGCGCATCTCCCACTCGGAGATCATCAGCCTGCGGAAGATCACCGCCCTGGATCTCTCCCTTACCGGCACCATCCGGGTGACGCTGGAGGGCGGCGCGGTGAGCTATGTGTCCCGGCGGTACGTGAGGAAGATCAAAGAGGCTTTGGGACTGTAAAAAGGAGGGAACGACATGCTGTTCGACGACAAGAGGAGGGCCCTCCGCCGGGCGCTGGCAGGGGCTCTGCTGGGGATGGCCGGCGGCGGGCGGGCGGCCTGGGCGGCGGGGTCTCTCATAGCGGGCTCGCCCAGCGCCCTCGCGCTGGCGTTCCTGAACTGCGGTTTCCCCCGCGGGCTGGAGGGGGTGGGGATTGCCCTGTCCTTCGCTCTCTACGCCCTGTTCGGGGCGGAGGTGGGGGTGGCCACCCTGCCCTTCGCCGGGGACGGCTCCGCCCTGGTGGGGCGGACGCTGGCCCACTTCGCCCTGACGGCGGCCACCGTGGGGCTGTGGGTGGGGCTCAACTTCGGTGTGCGTGAGACGGCGGCCTTCCTGGTGCCCCTGGCGCTGGTGTATCTGCTGGTGTGGCTGGGCCGCTGGGTGGGCTGGTACGCGGAGGTGTCCGCCATCCGGGAGCGGCTGGGCCTGGCCCCCGGGCCCTCCCTGTTCCACTGGCGGGAGACCCTGCCCTATGTCCCCTTCGCCGCCCTGCTGTGTCTGCTTCTGCCCTTTGTGCTGCGGCTGTGCGACGCCGGCGACGTGCCGGTGCTCTCCGGCCTGCTCTACCCCTACCTCCTGCTGCCCGTCGGCGCCTTCTGTTCCGCCCTGTCCCTGGGGAAGCGGCAGGGCTTCTGCCCCCTCTATCCCGTGGCGTGCGCGGGGTTCCTGTTTTGCTTCGCCCTGCTGGCAAGGCTGGTGTCCAATGTGGCCGACACCGACATGCTCCCCATCGCCTTTCTCGCCGCCCTGGCGGGCGGCCTGACCGGCGCGGCACTGCGGCGGCGGAGGGGAGGCGCGGGGGAGTGATGGTTGCGCTGGCGTGCTGGCTGGCGATTCTGGCCATCCCCGCCCTGGTCTGGCGCTTTGCGCCCGGCCCGGTTCGCCTCAATCTGAGGGCTACAGTCCTCTGGCTCCCCTGGTATCTGCTGGCCTGCACCCTTCTGCCCGCCCTGCTGGGCGGCCTCGCCGGGGAATTAGCCACGGTGCTGGCGGGGGTCTATCTCCTGCCCTTTGGCTGCCTCGCCATAGGGATGTCCCTGGGAAAGCGGCACGGCCTGTGCCCCCTTTTTCCAGTGGTATGCGCCCTGTGCCTGCTGATCGTCGTAGGAAAGCGGACTCCCGCGCTCTGCCTCGTGCCATCCATCTCCGCCCTGCTGGGCAACGCGGCGGGGGCGTATCCCCGGGAGAGGGGCGGAACGGGTTAACGGGCCGGATGCCTTTTCCGGACGCACCTGGGGTGGAGCTGCGCCGGGCGCCCTTTGAAAAGCGGCGGGGGCAAGCCCCCGCCCTATGGGCCTGCGGAGCCGTCACCGGCAGCTCCCGGTGAAGAGAGAGGATGTGTGCTTATGAGACGAACGGATCAATGGCTTCTGGGGTGCTTCGCGGTCACCATGGCGGTCTATACTGCGGCCTTTGCCGCGGCCTTTTCCGATCTGCCTCTGAACATACCGCCCTGGCACCAGCTCCTGCTCCTGTACTTCCATGCGTTCCCTATGTTCTTTCTCCAGCTGCTGCTGTGCCGGCGGGCCAGGGCGGTGTGGCGGCTTCTGGTGCCTCTGGCGCTTCTGGCGGTGCCAGGGGTGCTCTTCCTGAGCGCGGCGGGCTGGATGGTCATGGGATGGTTCCTGCTCCTGTGGTGGTGTGCCGCGCCGCTGCTGGGGAGCGCACTGGCGTGGCTGGTGTGGGCAGTCTCTCTGCGAAAGTCGGGCGGGGGGCTGGGAAAACCGGCCGGAAGGTGCTATAATAGGTTCATCTGAGGAAAAATGAGGGATCTGAATGGGAAAGACCGGCAGGAAGGGCATCAGCTATTTCGGCCTGGTGGCCATGGGGATCGGGTGTATGCTGGGCACGAGCTGGCTGCTGCTGACGGGCACGTGGCTGGAGACGGCGGGGGGACCGCTCAATCTGGTGGTGGCCTTCGCCCTGTGCATCATCATTGAACTGCCGTTTGCCTTCGCCTACATGGAGGCCATCCCCATGCTCCCCCTGCCCGGCGGCGAGGTGGTGTACTCCTACGCCGCTTTCGGCAGCCGGGGGGGCTTCGCCGTGGGGTGGGCGGGCATCCTGATGAACACCATCGTGTTCTGCTGGGTGGATCTGGCTGCCGTCTCCCTGCTGGATGAGCTGTTCCCCGTCCTGGGGCGGACGGCGGTGCTCTATGAGCTGGGGGATTTCCCCGTCACCCTGCCCGATGTGGCCATCCAACTGGCCCTGGCGGGGGCCATCCTGTGGGTGCAGCTCCGGGGGGCCAACGTGTGCGCCTCCCTGGCCAAGCTGGCCACGGTGGTGCTACTGATCATGTGTGCCGTGGGGCTGGCGGTGTGCTTTACCCACTTCGACCCGGCGGTGTACGCCTCCGATGGGGGGCTGGACTTCGACTTTGCCGGCTCGGCCTCCCTTTTGTCCCTGCTGGTGTTCTCCGTGGCCGGGTGGGAGACGGTGTCCAAGGCTGCCGCCGACGCCTCTGGCCCCGCCGCCCGCAAGGCGGGGGCCGCCCTCATCACCTGCCTGTTCCTGGTGACGGGCATCCTCTGCCTGGTGTCCACCGCTGTGGCCGGGTGTATGCCCTGGCGGGAAGCGGTGGGCCGCACCGCCCCCTTCGCCGACGTGCTGGTGTCCATCACCGGCGTGCCCGCCGTGCGGGTGCTCTTCCTGGCCACCGCCTTTGTGGGCGCGGTGGGGGTGATGAACTCCACCCTCTACTCCTCCGCCCGGATGCTCTACGGCCTGTCCCGCTTTGCACTGGTGTCGAGGGCGTTTTCCGCCCTCCACCCGAAATACGGCACCCCCGCCCGCTGCATCTGGTTCACCGCCGCCTTCGTGGTGCTCACCCCCTTCACGGGCAGGCTCTTCTTTCTGCCCTTCATCAATATCGCTTCCCTGGCCACCATCGTCATGTGGATCATGTCCCTGGCCGCGGTGCTCCGCCTGCGGCGTGCCCGGCCGGACCTCCGCCGCCCGGTGCGCATGCCCGGCGGGCGGGTGACGGCTGTGCTGGGGGTGGCCGCCTCGGTTTTCCTGGCGGGCAACATCCTTCTCCCGTTCAGCCCCGGCGCGCTGGACGGCCTGGAGTACGCCCTGGCCGCCGCCCTGGCCGCCCTAGGGGTCCTCCTCTACGGGTTCCGCGACCGTACCCTGTCTGACGAGGCGCGGGAGGCGCTTATCTTCGGCGGACCCGAACGGAGGTAGTCCTGCCTTTTTTCCCTCAGCCCTTGCAAAATGGTTGAAAAATGGTATACTACTACCCATTGATACTTTATTTTTAAGAATAGAGGGAGCGACCAATGGAACGCATAAAAATTGCACAGATCTTTGCCGACCAGGAGCAGTTCGGCGGGAAAGAGGTGCTGGTGTCCGGCTGGGCCCGCACCATCCGGGATATGAAGACCTTCGGCTTCGTGGAGCTCAACGACGGCTCCTGCTTCAAGAACCTGCAGATCGTCCTGGACGCCGGCGCCCTGGACAACTACAGGGAGATCGCCGGACAGAACGTGGGCGCGGCCCTGTCCGTCACCGGCACTGTGGTACTCACGCCGGAGGCCAAGCAGCCCCTGGAGGTGAAGGCCGCCTCCGTGGCAGTGGAGGGCCCCTCCGCCCCCGAGTACCCCCTCCAGAAAAAGCGCCACAGCGTGGAGTACCTGCGCACCATCGCCCACCTGCGGCCCCGCACCAACCTGTTCTCCGCCGCCTTCCGGGTGCGGAGCGTGGCGGCCCACGCCATCCACTGCTTCTTCCAGGACCGGGGCTTCGTCTATGTCCACACCCCCATCATCACCGCCTCCGACTGCGAGGGCGCCGGCGAGATGTTCCGGGTGACCACCCTGGACATGGAGAACCCACCCCGCACCGAGGACGGCAAGGTGGACTACGGCCAGGACTTCTTTGGCAAGCCCGCCAACCTGACCGTCTCCGGCCAGCTCAACGCTGAGAACTTCGCCATGGCCTTCGGCGACGTATACACCTTCGGCCCCACCTTCCGGGCGGAGAATTCCAACACCCAGCGCCACGCCGCCGAGTTCTGGATGATCGAGCCGGAGATGGCCTTCTGCGACCTCAAGGGCGACATGGACGTGGCCGAGGCCATGATCAAGCACATCATCCGCACCGTCATGGAGAAGTGCCCCGACGAGATCAACTTCTTCAACTCCTTCGTGGACAAGGGCCTCAAGGAGCGGCTGGAGCATGTGGCCTCCTCCGACTTCGGCCGGGTGAGCTACACCGAGGCGGTGGAGCTGCTCAAACAGAACAACGACAAGTTCGACTACAAGGTGGAGTGGGGCACCGACCTCCAGACCGAGCATGAGCGCTACCTCACCGAGCAGATCTTCAAAAAGCCCGTGTTCGTCACCGACTACCCCAAGGATATCAAGGCCTTCTATATGCGCCTCAACGACGACGGCAAGACCGTGGCCGCCTGCGACTGCCTGGTGCCCGGCATCGGCGAGATCATCGGCGGCTCCCAGCGTGAGGAGCGGCTGGAGCTGCTGGAGGGCCGCATCCAGGAGCTGGGCATGCGCCCCGAGGACTATTGGTGGTACCTGGATCTGCGGCGCTACGGCGGCTGCAAGCACGCCGGCTTCGGCCTGGGCTTTGAGCGCATGGTCATGTACCTGACCGGAATCTCCAACATCCGTGACGTGCTGCCCCACCCCCGCACCGTGGGCAACGCGGAGTTCTAATCGATGTCAAATTGGCCCCCGCGTCTGCACCGAACGGTGCGGACGCCGGGGCCTGATTGTTTGCCAGGGGTAGGGGCGACCCTTGTGGTCGCCCGCGGGCGGCCATAAAGGCCGCCCCTACAAGTGTGTGGAATGGAAGGTATGGCAGAGAAAGACCGGCCAGTGTCCGGCCCCTACGGGGGCTTGCCGCCGCCGTCCTCTCGTAGGGGCCGATGTAGGCATCGGCCCCTACACGGGGGAACCATCTGCGGGCGGGGGACAAGCCCGCTCCTATGTCCCAGCACTGTCTTCCGGTTTCCTCCCATACAGGCCGGTGCGCTATCGGTAGAACAACTTGGGGGAGATTCCAAAGATGGGGGCCCGAAGGCCCCCTCTTTGGTCGTTTTAAGGGGGATGGGTGGCGGGG
>NZ_CAXSQB010000039.1:13019-32394 GCF_964239415.1 Clostridium sp. ATCC BAA-442
CCGGGCGGCCATAAAGGCCGCCCCTACTGAGCCGCGAATGCACAGGCCAATAGGTGCAAGAGAGGCCGCCCCGGGGCGGCGGCCCCTACGCAAAACGCCGGGAATCGAAAAAGGACGGCTGAACTGTCAGCCGTCCTTTTTTTCATATTTCTTTAAAAGATCTTCAATTGCCTCATCCAGAAGCCGAGATTTTGGAACACGGGTCTTTTTGGAGAGCGCATTCAATGGCTCAACCAATTTGTTGTCAAGAGAAGATATAAACTTCTTACGATTTACCAAAACAGATTCAGCCATTTAAATACCTCCTATATAGGTACTATAACATTACCACTTTTTTTAAACAAGTGGGTTGCATATGGTGACCTAATGGTATATATTATGTAAGGAGGTGATTGCAATGGACGGGGAAAAGACCTGTGAAACCTGCCGACATTTTCGCCGGCACTATGTAAAAAGGGGGCGGAATTGGTACATACCCATCAAGCTGGGCCACTGCGGAGAACCCCGCATCCGGTACAAGCAGACGGATACGCCCGCCTGCCACCGCTACTCCGAGGCGCAGAAAAAGGGCGGCTGAATGTTCAGCCGCCCTTTTTTCAGGCGTTGTCCTTGGCCAGGGGGAGGGTCACGGTGAAGGTGGAGCCCTTGCCCACCGCGCTCTCCAGCGTCACGGTGCCGCCGTAGAGCTGGACGATGTGTTTGACGATGGCCAGCCCCAGGCCGGTGCCGCCGTTCTTGCGGGCGCGGCCCTTGTCCACCCGGTAGAAGCGCTCAAAGACGCGGCTCTGGGCCTCGGGGGGGATGCCGATGCCGGTGTCGGACACGGCGATGACGGCCTGCCCGTCCCGGACGGAGACGGCGGTGTGGACGGTGCCGCCGGGCTCATTGTACTTGATGCCGTTGCCCACCAGGTTGAGCAGCAGCTCCTTGAGCCGCCCCTGGGGAACGGCCACAGTAGCGGGACCGCCGTCTACGGAGAGGGTGACCTCCGCGGCCTTGGCGGTGGGGGTGAGGAAAGCGGCGGTGTCCCGGGCGATGGTGAGCACGTCGGAGCGCTCCTCGCTCTGGGGGATGGTGACCGACTCCAGCTCAGAGAGCTTGAGAATGTCGTTGATGAGGTCGATGAGCCGGTCCACCTCCACGCCGATCATGGTGATGAAGCGCTTCTGATCCTCGGGAGAGGCCACCATGCCGGAGGCCAGCATGTCGGTGAAGCCCTTGATGGAGGTGAGGGGGGTCTTGAGCTCGTGGGAGACGTTGGCGGTGAACTCGCTGCGGATGCCCTCGGCCTTTTTGAGCTCGGTGACATCGGAGATGAGGATGGACGTGCCCACGGCCTGCCCCTCATACTGGCGGCCGGAGACGGGGGAGACAAACAGGCGCAGGCTCTGGGCGTCCTCGGTGAGGGCATCCACGTCCAGCACCACGGAGGAGTGGCGGACGCGGGACTCCTGAATGGCCTCCCGCAGGCGGCGGCTGCGGGTGAGGAGCAGGGCGCCGTCGTCCTCCTCCCCCTCGGGGAAGCCGAACAGGGTGCGGGCCGCCCGGTTGATGGCCAGCACGTTCCCCGCCTCGTCCAGCAGGATCAGCCCCTCGTCCATGCAGTCCAGAATCAGGCCCACCTTGTCCCGCTCTGCGGTGATGGACTGGATATAGCCGCCCAGACGCTCCATCAGCTTGTCAATGTAGCGCAGGATGGGGCGCAGCTCGTCGTCGGCCTGGTAGTCCTCCAGCCCGGAGGCGCGGGTGCCGTCCAGCACGCTCTGGAGGGCGCTGCCCACGGCGCTGAGTGGGGCCATCACCCGGTTGGCGGTGCGGCGGGCCAGAATCAGGGCCAGCAGCAGTCCGGCCGCCGAGGCGATGAGGAAGCCCCATACGCCGTTCCACACCAGGCTGTCGATGGAGGACAGGGGCATGGAGGCCCGGCCCACCATGCCGTCGGCAAAGCGCTTGGACACGTAGAACATGGAGGTGCCCAGGGTTTCGGAGTGGCGCACCGCCTCGCCCCAGCCGGTGGCGGCGGCCTGCTCCACCTCGGGGCGGCTGTTGTGGTCCTCCAGCGTCTGGGGGTTGGCCTCGGTGTCGGCCAGAACGGTGCCGTCGGTATCGATGATGGTCAGCCGCTTGTCCGGCGCGGCGGCGTGGAACTGTTGGGCCAGGCCGTCGGGATCGGTGATGGCGCTCTGAGCGTCCATCAGCACCAGCAGCTCCTGAAGGGTGTTGCGGGCGGCGTCCATCTCCCGGCTGCGGAACAGGAGCACACCCACTAGGTTGGATATGAGCAGGGCGCACACCACGGTGATGAGTGTGGCGCCGATGATGCGTTTTTTCACTGGTCAGACCTCCCAATCGGGTGTTTCCTGCGGGGCCGCCTCGCAGTGTTTCCCCTGCCCCGCGGGTGAAAAGAAATCAGAACGTCCGAAGGCGAATTTACTGCATAGCCGTTGGCGGCTTTGCTGCCTTACGGATATGGCGTGCCCCTTGCGGGTACTTCGCCGGAGGACACAGTTGCCCACTCCGCCGCCGCCCCGCCGGGGCGGCGGCCGCGTATTCAGGGGGGATGCAATCCCCCTGGAGGCCGTCAGACCATTTTATATCCCACGCCCCGGACTGTGGTGATGATGTCCTCGCCCAGCTTTTGGCGCAGGGCCTTGACGTGCATATCCACGGTGCGGGTCTCGCCGGTGTAGTCGTAGTCCCAGACGGCCTGGAGAATCTCGTCCCGGGTGAGGGCCACGCCCCGGCGGGAAAACAGGAGCTTGAGCAGCTCAAACTCCTTGTAGGTCAGCTCCACCGGCTTTCCGGCCTTGTGTACCTCCCGGGCGGCGGGGTCCAGTTCCACGTCCCCCCAGGTGAGTACCCGGTCGCCCCGGCGCTCGGTGCGGCGGAGCACCGCCTTGACCCGGGCCTGGAGCTCCATGATGCCGAAGGGCTTCACCACATAGTCGTCGGCACCGTTTTCCAGGCCGGCCACCCGGTCCATCTCGGCGGAGCGGGCGGTGAGCATGATCACGGGTACGTCGGCGGTGTCCCGCCCCTCCCGCAGGCGGCGGAGAATCTCCAGCCCGTCCATGCCGGGGAGCATGATGTCCAGGATGTAAAGGGCGGGCAGGCCGAGGCCCTCCTCGCTGGCAAAGAGGGCCTCGCCGGACTCGTAGGCCCGGACGGCGTAGCCCACCGATTGAAAATAATAGCGGAGCATCTCACGGATACTCTCGTCGTCCTCCACGACCGCAATGGCCTTGGACATGGGGACACCTCCTTACCCGAGAATTTCGCCGGTCACACAGAAGATGGCCCACTGGGCGATGTTCACCGCGTGATCCGCGATGCGCTCCAGGTACTTGGCGATAATGATGAGGTCGATGGCCTGGTCGGCCTCGTCCCGGTTGCCCGCAATGAGCTCCACCAGCTCCCCCTTGATGGTGCGGAAGAGGGCGTCCACCTCGTCGTCCAGGGCAATGACAGCCTGGGCGGCCTCGGTGTCCCGGTTGACGTAGGCGAAGATGGAGCGCTTGACCATCACGCCGGCCTTCTGGCTCATGGTGCGGATGTCGGCCAGGGTGCGGGTCTGCTTCTGCTCCTTGAGCAGCAGGGAGATCTCGGCGATGTTGGCGCACTGGTCGCCGATGCGCTGTAGATCGGTGACCATTTTCATGGCCGCCGAGATGGTGCGCAGATCCCGGGCCACGGGCTGCTGCTGGAGGAGCAGGCGCAGGCAGCGGTTCTCAATGTCCCGCTCCATCTGGTCCATGCTGCGGGTCATCTCCACGGCGGACTTGGCCGCCGCGTCGTCGCCGGAGGCCAGGGACTCGGTGACCACGTCGATGGCGTCCTCTGCCGCCGCCGCCATGTCGATCATTTCATAGTTGAGCTCCTGGAGCTCCGCGTCAAAGGTCTTTCTCATGGGGCCTCCTTTTTAACCAAACCGCCCGGTGATGTAATCCTCGGTGCGCTTGTCCCTGGGCATGGAGAAGAGCTGGGTAGTGTCCCCAAACTCAATGAGCTGGCCCAGCAGGAAAAAGGCGCACTTGTCGGACACGCGGGTGGCCTGCTGCATATTGTGGGTGACGATAACAATGGTATAGTTCTGCTTCAGATCGGCAATCAGATCCTCGATTTTGGAGGTGGAGATGGGGTCCAGGGCGGAGGTAGCCTCATCCATCAGCAGGATGTCGGGCTCCACGGCCAGGGCGCGGGCGATGCACAGCCGCTGCTGCTGGCCGCCGGACAGGCCCAGGGCCGACTTCTTGAGGCGGTCCTTTACCTCGTCCCAGATGGCCGCGCCCTGAAGGGACTTCTCCACGATGTCGTCCAGCCTGCTCTTGCTCTTGATGCCGTGGGTGCGGGGACCGTAGGCCACGTTGTCATAGATGGACATGGGGAAGGGGTTGGGCTTCTGGAACACCATGCCGATCTGCTTGCGCAGCCAGGTTACGTCCACATTGGGGGCATAGATCTCCTGCCCCCGGTACTGCACCGAGCCGGTGATCTTGATGCCGGGCACCAGGTCGTTCATGCGGTCCAGTGTCTTGAGAAAGGTAGACTTGCCGCAGCCGGAGGGGCCGATGAGGGCGGTCACCTGCTTTTCGGGGATATCCATGCTCACGCCCTTCAGGGCCTGGGTGGGGCCGTACCAGAGGTCAAGGCCCTTGGCGGAGAGGATGATGTTTTCGTCCATGGTAAGGGCTCCTTATTTTTTCTTTAATGTTCTGCCCACCAGCTTGGCGCTGAGGTTGATGACCAGGGTGAGCAGCATCAGAATGGCCGCGATGGCAAAGGCAACGTCGAACTCAGCCCGCTCACGGGCGTACACATACAGGGCCACGGTGAGGGAGGCGCCGGAGGAGTGGATGAAGTTGCCCACCGAGCCGAAAAAGTTGTTCAGGCTCATGCCCATGCCCGCAGTAAAGAGCAGGGCGGCCGACTCGCCCACAATGCGGCCGATGGCCAGAATACAGCCCGTCACGATGCCGTCCACTGAGGAGGGGAGCACCACGGTGCGAATCATATGCCACTTGCCCGCGCCCAAGCCCAGGGCCGCCTCCCGGAAGGACTGAGGGACGGTCTTGAGGGACTCCTGGGTGGTGCGGATGATGGTTGGGATGGTGACGATCACCAGAGTCAGCGAGCCGGCCAGCAGGGAAGCCTGAAGCCCCAGAAGCTGGCAGAAAAAGAGCATGCCCACCAGGCCGAAGATGATGGAGGGGATGCCGGTGAGGGTCTCGGTGGCAAACTCGATGGCGGCCACCAGGCGGCGGTTGCGGGCGTACTCGGTGAGGTAGATGGCCGCGCCGACCCCCAGGGGCAGGGTGATGATCAGGGTGACCCCCACGAGATAGACTGTGTTGAGGATATTGGGCAGGATGCCGATGGTGTCCTTGATGAAGCTGGGCTGGGTGCTGAGGAACTGCCAGGTGACATGGGGCAGGCCCTTGAAGAAGATATAGCCGATGATGAAGAGCAGCAGGGCGCAGGTCAGGGCGGCGCAGAAGTAGAGGAGAAAGCGGAGAATCCGGTCATAGGCTCTGCGCCGGCCGGAAAGAGGCTTCATTTCCATATCAGTATATCACCCCTTCTTCCGCTTGAGAAGCGTATTGAGAACAATATTGATGAGCATGATGAAGAGAAAGAGAACCAGGGCGATGGAGAACAGGGCCTGCCGTTGCAGGCCGGAGGCGTAGGCCATCTCGCTGGACACGGCGGTGGTGAGGAAGCGGACGGACTGGAAGAGACCGGGCATGTTGGCCACATTGCCCGCCACCATGATGACCGCCATGGCTTCGCCGATGGCCCGGCCGATGCCCAGCACGATAGAGGCGGCGATGCCGCTGGAGGCGGCCGGGACGCTCACCCGGAACACGGTCTCGATATGGGTGGCGCCCAGGGCCAGCGAGGCCTCCTCGTACTCCTTGGGCACCGCCTTGAGGGCAGTCTCGGATACGGAGATGATGGAGGGCAGAATCATGACGGCCAGCACCAGAATGGCGCAGAACAGGCTGGCGCCGTCGGGCAGGTGGAAGGCCACCCGCACCGCAGGCACCAGAACCATCATGCCGATGAGACCGTACACCACGGAAGGGATGCCCGCCAGCAGATCCACTGCCGGGCGCACCAGGCTGGCCAGACGGGGAGGCGCTACCTTGGCCAGGAACACTGCGGTCATGAAGCCCACCGGTACGCCCAGGACAATGGCCCCGGCGGTGCCGTAGATGGAGGTAAGGATGAAGGGCAGTATGCCGAATTTGGGCTCGGCGGCGGTGGAGGCCCACTCAGTGCCGAAGAGGAAGTCCACCAGCCCGATCTCGCGGATGGCGGGCAGGCCGGACACGATCAGGTAGATACTGATGAAGAGGACAAAGACGACCGCGATCAGACCGCAGACAAAAAACAGGAGGTTCATAAAGACTTCCAGCGGTCGGAGCTTCTGTTTCATGACAAATAACCGGCCTTTCGTAATGGTGTAATCATGCCGAATGCCCCCTCGGGCTCGAGGGGGCGATCCGGAAGAGAGGGACGGATTACTCGGCTACCGGCACAGCGCCGGCGCCGGCGATCAGGTCGGAGGCATCGGCGGAGGTGGCGAAGTCCACGAACGCCTGGGCAGCCTCGGAGAGCGGGGTGCTGTCACTGACGATGAAGTTGAAGTTGCGCTGGATGGCGTAGCTGCCGTCCAGAACGGTCTCCTCCGTGGGTTCCACGCCGCCCACGGTGATGGCCTTCACGGTCTCGTCCACGGCGGACAGGGAGGCGTAACCGATGGCGTTGGGGTTGGAGGCCACGGCGGCGATCACCTCGCCGGTGGAGGTCAGCTCATTCTGGTACTTGCAGGCGTCCTTGGTGCCGGTGATGGACTCGAAGCCGTCGCGGGTGCCGGAGCCGGCCTCACGGCCCATGAAGACCACCTGGCCGTCCGTGCCGCCCACGTCGGCCCAGTTGGTGATCTCGCCGGTGGCGAGCTGGGCGATCTGCTCCACGCTGAGGTCGGCCACGGGGTTGTTGGGGTTGACGATGATGGCGATGCCGTCCTTGGCCACGGTGATGGCCTTGACGCCGGTTTCGTCATCCTTCAGGTCACGGGAGGCCAGGCCGATGTCGCAGGTGCCGTCCTGGGCGCCGGTGACGCCGGCGCTGGAACCGGAGCCGGTGTAGCTTACCGTGATGCCGGGCTGCACCTCCTTAAAGCCCTCGATCAGATAGCCCATCACGCTCTCCATAGAGGTGGAGCCGTTGGTGTTGACGGTGCCGCTCAGGGCTGCGGTGGATTCCTGCGAGGGGGTCTCGCTGCCGCCGGCGGCGGGAGTATTGGCGGGATCGTTATTGCCGCTGCCGCAGCCGGCCAGCAGGCCGACGCACAGGGCGGCGGAGAGCATCAGAGCAAGGGTTCTCTTTTTCATGACATTCATTCTCCAATCATGCATCGTTTTGGTTGCCTTCGGGAACGGTTATCAGTATACAGACGGATTGTAAAGTTGTCCTTCAACGGATTGTAAAGAGTGTGTAAAGCCGCTCTCCCTCATAGGATTCCCGGCTTTACAAAAATGGATACCAAAAAAGCGGCCGCCCGTCAGGCGGTCGCTTTGCGGCGGGGACATTTGATTCAGTTGAGGCCCAGCCACTGCTTGAGATCCCAGAGATCCCCGGCCACGTGGTCGCAGGGGATGCGTCTGGTCTGGAATTCCTCAAAGGTGGTGGTGCCGTTGAGCACCGCGCAGAAGTGAGTGCCAGCCCGCCGGGGGGCCTCCCCGTCGATGACGGTGTCGCCGCAGAACAGGACCTCGTGGGGTTCCAGCCCCAGGGCGGTGAGGGAGGCCAGGAGTCCCTCCGGGTCCGGCTTGGGGGCGCAAACCTGGTCGCCGCCCAGAATGGAGGACAGCAGGGGAGTAATGCCCCTGGCCTCCGCTACGTCACGGATGGTGGCGGTCTTCTTGGTGCTGACAATGCCGGTGGGAATACCACGGCGCTTCAGGGCGGTGAGCAGCTCCAGCGCACCGGGAAACAGCCGGGTGACGGACACATGCATGGGGCCGGCCTTCTCGGTGTAGAGCTGCCGGAACTCTGCCCGGCGGGCGGGGTCGGCCTCGCCGGAGAGAAAGGTGAACTCGTCCTCCAAAACCATGCCGATGGTGGGGCGGATGGCTTCCTCCGTGGGCTCGGGCAGGCCCATCCGCCCAAAGGCGTACCGGAACCCGGCCACAATGGCCTCGGTGCCGTCGGCCAGGGTGTAGTCGAAATCAAAAAAGACAGCTTTAAAGTTCATCGCTCAGAAGGCTCCTGACGTTTCATATTGCTTGCGGCCGGCGGTGCTGGGGATGTGCAGCTCGTCCCGGTACTTGGCCACGGTGCGGCGGGAGAGGGAGCAGCCCTGGGCGGTCATGAGCTCACAGAGCTTTTGGTCGGACAGGGGCTTTTTCTTGTCCTCCCCGGCGATAAGCTTCTTCAGCAGCGCCTTGGCCGCGTCGGGGGAGGCGGCCTCGTCGCCGGCGGCGGGGCCTAGGCTGCGGGAGAAAAAGTAGCTCAGGGGATAGACGCCCATGGAGCACTGGATATACTTCTCCTTCACCGCCCGGCTCACTGTGGACTCGTGGACGCCGATGCGCTCGGCCACGTCGGCCAGGGACAGGGGAACCAGGTGGCCGGGCCCCTTGCGGAAAAAGGACTCCTGGAATTCCAGAATACACTCAGCGCACGCCATGAGGGTGGAGCGGCGCTGCTCGATGGCCTTGACCATCCACTTGGCCTGGCGCACCTTGCCGGTCAGATAGTCCTTCACCTGGCTGTCGTCACTCTCCTTCATCAGGCGGGTGTAGTATCCGCTGATGTTGAGGGTGGGGAAGTAATAGTCATTGGTCAGCAGCTCGAAGTGGTCGGGGAAGCTGACCACGATGATGTCGGGGTTGATGTAGGTTAGATTCTCCCGGGCGGCGAAGCCGGTGCCGGGGCGGGGGTTGAGGGAGCGGATCACGTCGCAGGCGGCACGCACCTCCTCGGGACTGGCCTTCAGTTCCCGGGCAATGAGGCCGTAGCGGCTCTTGGACAGGGCGTCCAGGTGGCGCTCCACAATACGTACCGCCAGCTCGTTCACCGGCGTGCGGCGCACGAGCTGGAGCTTGAGGCACTCGGCCAGGTCCCGGGCCCCCACGCCGGCGGGCTCCAGGGACTGTACCACCTCCAGGGCCTGGGCCATGACCTCCGGCCCGCAGCCGTGGCCGGCAGCCAGGGCCTCCAGAGGCTCGTCCAGCCAGCCGTTCTGATTGAGACTCTCCACCAGGAACACCCCGGCGTCCATCACCTCTGGCTCCAGCTCCAGTACCCGGAGCTGGGAGAGGACATAATAGTAGAGGTTCTCGTCGTCGTCCTGTACGGTGCCGAAGTTGTTAAGGGGGCTGTCCTCCTCCTCGGTGTCCTGCTGGTGGTAGTAGCGGTTCTGCGGGTCGGTGGACTCCAGCCACTCCAGCTTGCGGCGGAGGACGGAGAACTCGTCCTGCTTGTCATAGGTCTCCTCCGGCTCCAGCACCGGGTTTTCCTGCACCGCCTCCTCGATGTATTCCAGAAGCTCCTGGGAGCCCATCTGTAGAATCTCCATGGACTGCATCATTTGGGGGGACAGGGTCTGCACCTGCTTCTGTGTGAGATTAAGTTCCAATGCCTCGGCCTCCCTTTGCGAAAAACGGCGATTTTCATTCGGGAGACAGTATACCACGGAACGGCCGGCCATTCAACCTTTCACCCACCCCGTGGGTGTAGAAAAATCAGGGCGGTCCCTCCGCCGCCGCGTTCAGAAAGGCCTCCGCGCCGTACCGCAGGCAGCGGCGCAGCCGGGCCTCCCCCCGCTTGATGGTGCGGGCTACGGTGGACTTGTCCACCCCCAGCTTTTCCCCGATCTGGCGGGTGTTGAGCTGCTCGGCGTAGTAGAGCAGCAGCACCTCCCGCTGGCGGGGAGTCACGTCCTCCCGCAGCGCCCGCACCAGGTTGCGTTTCACCCGGCTGAGCTGGGCGGAGTTATCGGCGGCCATGGCGCGGGCGTATACCGCCATGTCGGCGGCGTAGGCCCCGCCCCGCCTATAGCGTGTATTTGCCATTGCGGCAGTACCCCCTCTCGTAGTAGCGCTCACACAGGACGGCCAGCTCCCGGGCCTCCCGGCCCATGGCGCGCAGCAGCCGGATACGCCCCTCCAGCAGACGGCGTCCGTCCCCGTCCGCCCCTCTCAGCCGGTGCTCCAGGAGCAGCACCCGCTCCCGCAGGGCGGCGGCACTGGCGCGGTATTCGCCCGATAATTCCAGTAAGGTCATTTGTGTGTCTGTTCTCCTCCTCTTGTTGTGTGCGGCCGCGCTCCAGCTCGGCCAGGCAGGCGGGACAGAGTCCCCGCTCCCCGCTGTAGAGCTCTGAGCGGCACCGGGGGCACCAGCCCCGCGGCGGAACCCGCTGCACATCCCGCAGCGGATCCACCCATACCTCTGGCTGGATGGCGCATTCCTCCCAAAAAAATTTTGTAAAAAAATATACCACTTTCCCTTGACAAATCCCTCCGTGTCTGTTAAACTAACCTTCGCTGTGGACGAGCTGGTATGCTGGTGTAGCTCAGTTGGTAGAGCAGTTGATTTGTAATCAACCGGTCGGGGGTTCGAGTCCGTCCACCAGCTCCAACAAGTTCATACGGAGGAGTTCCCGAGTGGCCAAAGGGGGCAGACTGTAAATCTGTTGCGATTCGCTTCGGTGGTTCGAATCCACCCTCCTCCACCAATAAAACGTCCTGCCAGTAGGTGGGGCGTTTTATTTTTCTAAATCCCTTGCATCCCAATAGATGCGGGGGATTTTTCTATGCGCTGGCAGAGCGCCTGGAATGGCTATACAGCCAATTTCCTATTTTTTCTAATTATCCAAACTGACCCAAATAAATCAATTAAAAACTTAAATATTTGGGTCAGAATTTGGGTAGAAAAAAGAGGCCCTCCAGTACGGTGTCGGGGGCCTCCAAAGGCTTGATGCATCCTAATAGAAAGAGAGAAAGGATGAAACATCTTGCCTATTTCTTACTTTATCTTTAGGAGAAAAAAATACGCCCCAGAGGTCGGCACGTACTATAGCTACGATATCGTAGCTTATGGCCTGCTCCATCAAGGCCCCGTGCAGATCCTCCAGGACGTATCGACCGATGCGGAACTGGTCTTTCGCATGGTCATGGCATTCAACAGGTATAGCCTCTCACCGCTGCACCTAAAAGATGCCGTTCTGGATATGCTAGAGTAAGTCCTTGCCGGGTAGGAGCCACCAACTCCTACCCGGTTTTCTTATTATATCATACTTCCATAAGTATAAAAACGGTTACTTATAACAAATATATACTTATGGAATTATACAATACTTCCAGTAGTATAAGTATAATGACCATACCATGAAAAGGGGTGAGGTCATTGGCATACTCAGAGGCACAGAAGGAAGCGACCTCTCGCTATAACAAAAAGGTGTATGACAGAATTGACCTCATTGTACCGAAGGGAAAGCGACGGATAATTGCAGAATATGCAAAGGCTCAAGGGAAAAGTACAAATAGATTTATAAACGAGGCGATAGACAAAGCAATGGAGGAAGCTGGCACTTAGTATGCCAACTTGACTACATTATTCTTTCGGGCCTCCAAGTCCACATGAGTGTAGATTTGGGTAGTGGATAATTTGGCGTGACCCAACTGGTCCTGCACTGAGCGAATACTAGCTCCACCCTCCAACAAGGCTGTGGCGTAAGTGTGTCGGGCTTTGTGCGGAGAAAGCTGTTGCACCTGCTGATCCTTTGGTAGAGTGGCGTTAAGATCCCGAAGGACGGCGGCATAACGATGGGCGAATACAGGTGGCCTCAAGAATCCGCCGTCAGGCCCTGGGAGGACATACAGGCCGCTTTTGGGGATTGAGTTAACCACGTCGGTACCTGCGTCATTTAGGGCCACCACGCGTTCTCTCCGGCTCTTGGTAGTATCGACCAAGGCGTACTTTCGGCGACGCTTCACTTGGCCGGTCTTATCTGGCTGCATGAGAGCGTCTGGGTCGTCGTTCTCGACCTCGGCTACTACCCGGCGAATGGTGAGGGTGCCAGCTTGGAGATCAACATCGGACCACATGAGGCCGCAAAGCTCCTCGGTGCGCAGTCCGGTATAGAGGGCCAATTCCACATAAGCGCCCCATTTGTGAGAAGGAGCGTAAGTGAGAATGACACGTACTTCCTCTAGGGTATGTACCTTTGGGGGTTTCGCTGGGTCCCGGGTGAGGGATATATCTTCTGCTGGATTGGCCTTACACAGACGGTTTTTTCGTGCGGACTTGAAGATACCGTTGAGGCAGACCTTGATCTCATTTCGAGCTGAGTGGGATAAACTTGCAGCCTTTGCAAAGATCTGTTCAATGTGGACAGGCCGCACGGAATCCAGTTTCATACGCCCGATCTCTGGTAAAATAAATTTTTCGATATAATACTCATAGTTTTCGTATGTTTTGGGGGCGACACGCCCCTTTTTACTGACTTCAAGCCAAGTGCGGGTCCATTTTTCTACAGTCTTGACGCTCTCAACCGCTTCGCCGCCACTCTCTCTCAGCCAGTCCCTGTATTTCTTTTTGGCACCGCGGCCATCTTTATCTTTGGAGTAAAAGGAGAGGGGGGTGGTGCGACCTTCAACTTTGACGCGAAACTCCCAACGACCGTCTTTTCTTTGGCGCAGAGAGCCCTCTCCGTTCGGATTTTTTTCTTTCATGGGGGTATCCTCCTTCTATTGCAATTTTACGCCTGTTCAGGTACAATAAAAGGGCGCAAAGGTGCCTTGGTTTTGCGGCTGGGGCATTTTGCTTGGTACAGGATGTTGGTAGCATCCTGTATTGTATTCGCCTCCGGTGTTGGTAGCGCCGGGGGCGGTTTTTTATTGCGCCTTTTTCAGATCGGCCAGTTCCTTGCTCATGGAGCGGATAACCTGTTTCAAGAGAGCCACGTCGTCCTCTATGGCCTCTATTCTGGTCATGGGAGTTAACTTTGCCTGTACGCCTTGTAACCCCTCCGCCAGCAAGTCAAACTTCGGCATGACATCCGTGTCAAAATAGGCAATCATACGCTTTTCAGACGCCCGGATGGATGCGTCAATCATGGTCCGAATGGACTGTAAGTCTTTTTCGTCTAACATGCGTAAAACCTCCTGAAAGTCATTGGGTGACACTAGCGGTCATAATGTAATACTCCCGTCTTCATTGACGGTTTGCCCCAGATACCGAACTACACGTTCAGACTTTGGCTGCTTCGCAAGTTCGTTTTTTAACTTTGCTATGGAGACAGCATTATTTCCTCCCCAGGCAGCGGCATCTGCCAGAATCACAGTTTTTGGCTCATTTCCGTTGGAAGGCAAATAGCTTATCGCTAATGTTGTTTTGATTTTCTGCTTTCCGGTGGCGCTCATTCCTCCCAATAGCGCACCAACAGGGCCGAATAGAAGCCCACCAACTACGCCACGGCCCACAACAGACTGGTTTTGCAGTTCTGACGTTTTCACCTGATCCAGCGCCAGAATATCAGATGCGCTTATCTTATAGTGTTGTATGATCTCATCTGCGCCGAAGGTTTTCAACTTAATGCGATACAAGGAAAGAAATTCTCCTTCCAACAAGACTCGGAAAACAGAGTTTTGAGGTAAATCCCCAAGACCATCCAAGTAGTCAAATAAGTTTTTTGCAAGAATCTTCGCCATTTACACCGCCTCCTCTTTAGATCCATCTAGATGCAAGATTTCATGGCACCTATGACATCAGGTATATCCGGAAGTTTTTTGGTAGCGTTGTGATTTCTAAAACTATTTCCTGGCATCAAAAATACAATTCTGTCGCTAAGTTTCCATGCGTGTACCAGCAGACGGCTTTGCGCATGAAGTCCTCAGTCACACCAAAATATTCAGCCAAATCCCACAGATCTGTATGTCCATCAGCCACGGCTTGATCCAGATCATCAGCGGACAAGCGCAGTTCAATGGCTCGTTTATCAGCACGGTTCTCATGCTTTTTCCGAATATCGCAGGCGGCATACTCGTTATAGAACGACCCTGTATCACAATGTCCGATTTCGTGGAGCCCTTTTACTAACTCGTCGGCATCGGACAAGAGGGTAAAGGGGTCAATCGCAATAAAGCATTTGCAATCTGATACTCGCATAACAGATATACTTTCAAGCCCATCGCAGTCTAAATTGTACCAATAAACATCATACCCCTGCTGTTCGGCGTACTCATACAGTTCAACTACATTATTTATTTTTTTCGTTTTCTTGGGCAAACTTTGCGAACTGTTTAACGCGGTCGAGGACATCATCGTCTATCTCCCTTGTGCCCCACAAAGCAAATTTAATATCATCGTCGCTGACTTTGCGCTCGCCCTCTTGGGTGGGCGCTTTTTTTGTTTCTCCGCTTAAAATTTCTTCAATGGATTTTTTGAAATATAGAGACATTTTTTCAAGTGCATCTGCGCTAGGTTTCTCAGTTTTGGTTGCTTTCCATTTTGCTGCGAGTGAACGACTTAACCCCATTTCAGAACATGCCCTTCCAGGCTTAACGCCTTTTTCTTGGCACAACTCCTCAAATCTGTCATAAAACATAAAATGGGCCTCCTGTTTTTGTGCACAGCAACAAAAGATTACGAAGATAATCAAAAGCCCTTGAAGTGATTACGGAGGTGTGCTAATATAGGCTTATAAGTTGAACATCGTAATCGGCTTGCATAGCATTTTATGATTGGTTGGCACCATCATAATAACACAATAGATTACGAAGGTCAACGTATAATGTAGAACTAGGTAAACTTTCGTATCCTTGCCCAAAAAGCAGGGACAGGTTTTGGAGGTGGTCTAAATCTAGGGGACAGTATTAGAGAAACAACGAGGGAAGGGGGTGTATGAGTTGATAACAGTTCGTTTACTGATTTATCTAGTCATGTCATTAGCGTTTATGGTTGCTGCTTTGATAGCGTGTCACCTAATAAAAGAAGACCCGGAGAGCAATAAGTCATGGCTGATTGCCGCCCCGGCCTTGGTCCTAGCTGTTGTGTTGCTGGTTGTTATGTTCCACGATTTACTTTCGTAAATCCTTTTGCATAGCGTTGACTAAATCAGTAGACAGATCTTCGTGTTGGCGAACCTGTTCCATAAAATCCTCAGGCGGATTTAGTTTCAACACCGATATTTTTGTGATGCTGTCTCTGTATTCCTGTATTAACTCTTTGGTCTTTGGGGTTGCAAAGAGCAATGCGCGTGTATAGGCATCTGTAAATCTTGTGACTTGCTCTTGACTGGTTACATCGGAAAACTCACCTCCAGCACGCAGCAAATCATAATAGGCGGTAATCATTTCATGGAAAATCAGCTCGGTTTGTTTTGTGCTCTTAGCCCCTCGCTGAGTTATTACAGCTGAAATAACCGAGCAAATTGTAACTGCGATAATGGATACCACCGAAGCAATGATAGATACTTGAACAGACAAAATGCTAACTAATTCGTTTTCCATTTTTACGCCTCCTTACGAGGCTATTCTACCAAAACAGAAAGAAGGTGACAATGGTATGCCTGCAAAGTGGACTGCTGACCTGCTGGGCAGGATGCACCTGGCCGGAGTCACGGCCAAGCAGCTTGCCGCTGAGGTCGGCTGGAACCCAAAGTATCTCAGTGTTGTACTTAACGGACACAAGGAGCCAAAGGGCGCGGAGGAAAAGCTGAACGCCGCTCTTGGGAGACTTGTTTCTGGACAGATTCAAGATACCACAGAGCAAGTCCAATAAACCGGACAATAAAGCCCGCACCTGATGGGGCGGGAGGTGAAGGGGGTGAGGACGGTGGGAACATCTATGGGTTTTTCCCCGGCGGGGTTCAATCAGATTGTAATATTTTCTGATGAAAACGACTTCAAAGACATTGTGGCCGCCAATCCAGCGATGACGGCAATCATCGAGGATAGCGACCACAATATCTACATCGCAGGGGTTAAAGCGGGGGCCAGTTGACTGCGGGGTACAACGGAGTCCCATCCTTTTCCCATTCAAAGATGATAGACTCCGGGAAACCTTCTCCAGGAGGTGCACCGAGGTCTTTCCATCCGGCCTGCGTGTAGGCAAAGTTTACGGCTTCATATTCAAGAATATCGTGCGAGGTTAACTTGTACTCATAGCGAAAACCTTTGCGAGACATAATTTCACCCCCCTTCCGCGCCCAGTATACCACTGCAAGGAAGGGAGGACAACAAAAAGCGCCCCGGCCAGTGGTGTACCATCGACTGAGGCAGAAAGGAGGACGTTATGGAGAATTTGGAACCGCGATTTACGACCGAAGAGGTCGCAAATCGCTACGGAGTAAAGATCACAACAGTTCAGCGGTGGGTGAGGGAGGGGCGTTTGACCGCTCTAAACTTAGGCGGAAATCGGTATGGGCCTTATGTATATCGTCCCTCAGACCTAGAGGAATTTGAACGGAAGACAGTCAGGGAGGCGGTATCTATATGAAAAACCGTACCCGAAACGAGCGCCGCCGGACACGCCGGGAAGCTGTGAGCTCGGTAGTGTTTACCGCCTGCATCGTGGTAGCCTGCGGGCTGCCTAACTGGGTGGAGTGGCTACTATGAACCGCTATCTGATTACGAGCGTTGTGGCTCTGTTTCTCTTGCTGGCGCTGGTTGTACTAGTTGAAATCATCTGGAACCAGGAGCCGGAGCAGCCAGCCATTGAGCCCCCGGCAGCAACCACCACCCCGTCCCCCACGCCCACCGGCCCGCTCACCATCCAGATCACCGGCCTGGAGGGCGCGGAGAGCATCGACGATGTGTGGGCGGTCATCACTATCCCAGAGCAATAAAAGCGCCGCTCCCCGGTGTGCGAGACCGGAGGGCGGCAAGAGAAAGAACATCTGCCCTTATTATCAGGGAAAGGAGCTGATTTGTCAATGGGGATTACACAGGAAACGCGCCGCGAGGCGTATCAGGATATCCAGATGGCGGCCAGCAACCGCCGCAGACTGATCTACACCACCCTGCGGAAGCGGGGGCCAATGACGGCGGAGGAGCTGGCGGACACCCTCGGATTTTCGGATAAGAACTCTGTCCGGCCCCGCCTCACGGAGCTGAAGGCCCTGCGGCTGGTCGGCGTCATTGATAAGCGCAAGGCCAGAAGCGGAAAGAAAACCGCGGTCTGGGCCGCGCTGGAGGAGGGGAAGAAGGCATGATTTGCACAAACCCGTTATGTGACACGCAGGAGAAGGCTCCAACAGGCTATTGCGCCCGCTGTGGGGCTGACCTGTACTCTTATGATACTGGCTCTATCTGCACTAAGTGCCAGGAGGAAATCAAGGCCCCGGAAACGGTTGTGGAGTATGCGGAGGCATGGCCCAGGAAGTGGTTCAAGTTCATGTGGGATATCATCAATGAGGACTACATGAAGCCGGTGCTCCAGCAGTTTAAGGAATACTGCGAGGGCGGCGACGCGGATGGCCCCGACTTTGAAAGCTGGGCGGAAAGCTGATGGCAACACTGCTGTTTTTTGACCAGGGACACAAGTATACCCTGGACGGGGAGGAGCTGCCCAGCGTCACCACGATTACTCGATTTCTTTCCTACGATTACAAGTCCGCTTCCCCCTGGCTGGCGCAGGCGGCCGCCCGCCGCGGCTCCGATGTTCACACCGCCTGCGCCATGCTGGATTATGGAGAGGAGCCAGAGACGGATCCGGAGATTTCCGGGTATCTCAAGGCATATCTCCGATTCCTTATGGATTATCAGCCGGACTGGGAGGGAATTGAGACGCCCCTGTATGACCCAGGCATGCTCTTCGCAGGGACGCCAGATCGCTGGGGGCACATCAACGGCCGCCGCGTCCTGGTGGATATCAAGACCGGCGTCGTTCACCGCCACGCTGTATCCGCGCAGTTGGCCGGATATGAGCTTCTTATTGGCGGATTTGCCCCGGAAGAGACCTACGCCTTGAGACTGGACAAGTCTGGGGTGTACGAACTCATCCCTATCCGGGCGGACGCAGACCTGTTCCTGTGGTGCTTCAACATCCACCGCGCACTGAAGAGGAGGATATGATGAACGAACTTACGTTATATTCCTACGATGCCGTCCCTATGGCGGTCGAGCGAAAGCCCCGCACAGGGGATTATACCATCTCCGTCTTTGGCGGCCCCCCGTCCACACTCCGCCGAGGCGTGGATTTTGGCATGATCCGCCGGAAGGATGGCAGCGCACAGACCAAGCACCCAACTCTATTCAAGTCTGGCGCTGAAAAGGTGGCTGTGGCATACGGCCTGTGCCAAAGGTACCACCTGGAGAGCAAGGTTGAGGATCACAGCGAAGGCTTCTTCTTTTACTGCGTCCGATGCGATCTGGTAAAGATCGTAGACGGCCAGGAGTACACGATTACCTCCAGCTACGGCTCCGCCAATACAAGAGAGGGAAGGAATGGCCGCCAGTCCCCTTACGACGGAGCCAACAGCGCCCTTAAGATGGCTCAGAAGCGCGCTCTGGTGTCCGCAGCCCTGTCTCTTGGATGCATGTCGGACAGCTTCACACAGGACATTGAGAGTGACACGGAGGAGGCCGGCGTCTACTTCAACAGCCAGAACCCGGATGCGCCCATTACGGCGGCCCAGGTGAAGTTCTTTTACGCCGCCGCCGGCCGACATGGCCTGACCAAAGCTGATGCCAAGGCTCTCCTGAGGCGGCACGGCTGCGCCAGCGCAAAGGACATCCGAGGCAAGGATTTTGACGCAATCCTTGCCGACTTGGATGGAGGCGGGAACGGTGAGGTGGAGGGAAACAATGCTCAATAGAATCATTCTCATGGGCCGCCTGACCCGCGATCCCGAGCTGCGCCACACCCAGGCGGGAACCCCTGTGGCTTCCTTCTCCCTGGCGGTGGACCGGGACTTCAAGGACAAGGCCACCGGCGAGAAGGGCACCGATTTCATCGACATCGTGGCTTGGCGTCAGACCGCCGAATTTGTCTCCCGCTTCTTCACCAAGGGCCGCATGGCCGTGGTGGAGGGCCGTTTGCAGCTCCGGGACTGGACGGATAAGGACGGCAACAAGCGCCGCACCGCCGAAGTACTGGCCGAGCATGTCTACTTCGGCGACTCCAAGCGGGACGCGGAAGGCGGTGCGGAATCCGGCGGAGCCTATACACCGCCCCCGGCGGAGCCGGGTTCCGGTGGGGCGGAGTTTGCGGAGCTGACGGACGACGACGGGGAGCTGCCATTTTAACCGACAACGCTTTCGGGTGTATCGGACAGAAGAGCCAGGGCGAACAGGGATAGACGGCGGGGAACACCCCGTGCTGTATCCTGACGACCGCCCCCCCCTTCTGCCCCCCTTTCTCT
>NZ_CAXSQB010000040.1:0-28661 GCF_964239415.1 Clostridium sp. ATCC BAA-442
GGACGCTCAGTGTCCGGCGCTTTTCCGTGACAGCGGGTTCTGTTTGGTGCAGGGGGATTGTGCTTGACGCGGGGGACGTGCTATACTAAGTACTACATTATAAAATGAAAACGGAGGACAACAATCATGAGGAAAGATTTTGGAGCCAAACCCTTCCTGTACCCTCAGCCTGTCTTGATGATCGCCACCTACGGCGAAGACGGCACCCCGGACGTAATGAACGCCGCTTGGGGCGGAATTGCCGACATGAAGCGGGTGGCCATGTATCTGAGCGCCAGCCACAAGACGGTGAAAAACATCCTGGCCCGGAAGGCCTTCACGGTGAGCATGGCGGATGCGGACCACGTGACGGAGTGCGACTACCTGGGCATTGTGTCGGCCAATCAGGTGCCGGACAAGGTGGCCAGGGCGGGGTTCCATGTGACCAAGAGTGCCCATGTGGACGCCCCGCTGGTCGACGAGCTGCCCCTGGCCCTGGAGTGCCGGTTTGTTAGCTTTGACGAGGAGAGTGAGCTGTTGGTGGGCGAGATCGTCAACGTCAGTGCGGACGAGCGCATCTTGAACGCGGACGGCACTATTGATCCGGCCAGGCTGCGCCCCATCACCTTCGACATGGCGAACAGCGCCTACCTGGTGCTGGGGGAGAAGGTGGGCAACGCCTTCCAGGACGGAAAGAAGCTCAAGTGAGAGAATGCGGCGGTTCGGCGAGGCAGTCCGGGCCGCCGCTTTTCCTCTTGAGTGGTGTCTCCCCGCCTGCTATAATAAAGAAAACAGATGTTCTATCAGGAGGCGGTATCATGGAGGATTTGCTGGAGGGGCTGAATGAGGCGCAGCGGGAGGCGGTCACGGCGACCGAAGGCTTTGTTCGGATGATCGCCGGGGCGGGCTCCGGCAAGACCCGCGCCCTGTCCCATCGGTTTGCGTTCCTGGTCAATGAGCTGGGTATCCTGCCGGGGAATATCCTGTGCGTGACCTTCACCAACAAGTCGGCCGCGGAGATGCGCCAGCGCATCCATCGGCTGACCGGGGACGACGACACGGGCTACATTAACACCTTTCACGGCTTCTGCGTCTCCGTGCTCCAGGAGGACAGCCACGTGGTGGGGTATCCAAAGAGCTTTCTGGTACTGGACAACGCAGACATTGACGCCATGCTGCAGATGATCTATGAGGAGCGGGGCCTCAGCCTCCGGGATATGACCTTCCGGGCGGCGCGGGATATGATCGAAATCCGCAAGCTGTTCAAGGAACCTGAGTATTACCGGGACATGCTTAGTCTGTCGCTGGACGCTCTGAAGCAGAGGTATCTGGACGCGGTACAGGCCGGGGATATGATCTTTTACGGCTACCTCTACCAAGAGAGAAAGTGCTTTGGGCTGGACTACAACGACCTGATCAAATTCACCCTCCATATCTTCCAGGAAAATGAGGCTATCCGGCTCAAGTGGCAGAAGCGGCTGGAGTACATCATGATCGACGAGTTCCAGGACATTGACGGGCTCCAGTATGGACTGATGGAGGTGCTCTGCGGCTATCACAGGAATCTGTTCATCGTGGGTGATCCGGATCAGACCATCTACACCTGGAGGGGGGCCAACGTAAAGTACCTGCTGGATTTTGACAAGCAGTTTCCGGGCACAAAGACCATTCTGATGACGGAAAACTACCGCTCCACACCGGAGATCCTGTCGGCGGCCAACGCCCTAATCGCACAAAACGCCGCCCGTATCCCAAAGGAGCTGCGCCCCACCCTTCCATCCGGCGGGCCCGTCCTGTGCCATTTCGGGGAGAACCCGGTGACGGAGGCCGGATGGATGGCGGGTGAGATGTCCAAGCTGCGGGAGAAGGGGGTGCCCTACCGGGACATGGCGGTGCTCTATCGGGCCCACTATGTCACCCGGGCGGTGGAGGGCGTTCTGCTCCGTGAGAAGATTCCCTATACGATCTACAGCGGCGTGCCCTTTTTCAGCCGGATGGAGATCAAGGATGCCCTTTCCTATCTGCGGATGCTCGCCTACCGGGACGATCTGTCCTTTCGGCGCATCGTCAACGCGCCCAAGCGCAACTTGGGCAAGCGGCGGATGGCTTTTCTGGAGGAATACGCGGCGCAGCAGGGCTGCCCTCTATACCGCGCCCTGCAGGAGTGCCTGGACGAGCCCCTGTTTAAGGGGACGCGGGCCCGGTCTTTTGTGTCGTTGATCGAGGGGCTTTCCACCGAATGCGAGGGGCGGCCAGTTTCGGAGGTGCTGTCCGCCGTACTCAACGAGAGCGGCTACGAGATGATGCTCCGCACCGAGGGAAGCCAGGACCGGCTGGACAATCTGGCCGAGCTGAAGCAGGCGGTCTATGAGTATGAGACCACCTGCGGCGAGGAATGTACCCTGGAGCACTACCTGGCCCATGTGGCCCTCTTTACCAATAGCGACACAGGGGAGGTGGGGGACCGTGTGAAGCTGATGACCGTCCATGCGGCCAAGGGGCTGGAGTTCCCCTATGTGTTCCTGTGCGGCATGAACGAAGGGATCTTCCCCTCACGGAAGGTGCGCACCCGTCAGGGAATGGAGGAGGAGCGGAGGCTGGCCTTTGTGGCGGTTACACGGGCAGAGAAGGGGCTGTACCTGTCCGAGGCGGACGGGACGAATTTCGACGGCTCACCCCGCTACCCTTCCCGGTTCCTGCTGGACATGTGGAGGACATTCATCCCCGTACCGGAGCCCCAGGAGGGCCTGCTGAAGGCGGCCAGGGGGTACGCCGAGAGCAGCAATCGCGCCCTGCCCCCGGACGACAGCGCGGTGCTCCTTCCGGTGGGCCAGAGGGTGCGGCATTTCGTGTTCGGGCTGGGCCGGGTGCTGGACGTGGACCTGAACCGGGGAACCCACCTGGTCCAGTTCGACGATATGGAGACGCCCCGGCGGATCTCTTTCCGGGCGAAGCTGGAGGCTTGGCCGGAGGATGCCCCTTCAACGGGTGAGCGGCAAAACTCCGATTACGAATAATTTGTAAAAACTTTGGCCTAACCCCTAGGCAAACGTGGAAAACTATATTAAAATAAAAGGGACTGAATACCGTATAAAGGGGTTGAACGTATGAGTGAACCGCAGTATAAGCGGGTCCTTTTGAAATTGAGCGGCGAGGCGCTGGCCGGAGAGGCCAGCCGTGGCCTGGACTTCGACGTGATCGGCAGCGTGTGCGACGTAATCAAGAAGTGCGTAGCCTGTGGCGTGCAGATCGGCATCGTGGTGGGCGGCGGCAACTTCTGGCGCGGCGTCAAGGACGGCGGCGACCGGATGGAGCGCACCCGCGCCGACCACATGGGTATGCTGGCCACTACCATCAACGCCCTGGCCGTGGCCGACGTGCTGGAGCAGAAGGGCGTGGACGTGCGGGTGCAGACCGCCATCGAGATGCGCGCCATGGCCGAGCCGTACATCCGCTCCAAAGCCATCCGGCACATGGAGAAGGGCCGGGTCGTGATCTTTGGCTGCGGCACCGGCAACCCGTTTTTCTCCACTGACACGGCCGCGGTGCTGCGGGCCGCGGAGATCGACGCGGATGCCATTCTGCTGGCTAAGAACATTGACGGCGTCTACAGCGCCGACCCGAAGAAGGACCCCTCTGCGGTCAAGTATGACACCATCACTTATGACGATGTGCTGGCCCAGCACCTGCAGGTGATGGACTCCACCGCCACGTCCCTGTCCATGGACAACAAGATCCCGGTGGTTCTGTTTGCGTTGAAGGACCCGGAGAACATCCTGCGGGTTGTTATGGGAGAGAAAATTGGAACCATTGTCAAGGAGGAACCGTGATATGAAGGAAGTCAACAAGGAATTCGATGCAAAGATGCAGAAGACCATTGACGTGGTCATGAGCGATTTCGCCAGCGTCCGGGCCGGCCGCGCCAACGCCGCTGTGCTGGACAAGATCACCGTGGACTACTACGGTGCTCCCACGCCTCTGAACCAGGTAGCGGCTATCTCCTCCCCAGACCCCAGGAGCCTGATGATCCAGCCTTGGGATAGCACCCTGCTCAAGGCCATTGAAAAGGCCATCCAGACCTCCGATCTCGGCATCAATCCACAGAATGACGGTAAAGTAATTCGCCTTGCCTTTCCGCAGCTCACGGAGGAACGCCGCAAGGAGCTGACGAAGCAGGTCAAGAAGTACGGCGAAAACGGCAAGGTGGCCATCCGCAACATCCGCCGGGATGCCATGGAAAAGTTTAAGGCCATGGAAAAGAAGTCGGAGATTACCGAGGACGACCGGAAGGACTATGAGAAGGAGCTCCAGGACATGACCGAAAAGCGCTGCAAGCAAATCGACGAGCTCACTGCCAAAAAAGAGGCAGAGCTGATGGCGGTCTAAGTCTGTAAAGCAGATAGACCTCACGGTGCGGGACACCTGGATGTCCCGCACCGGAATTTTATGGGACCGGGTAGGATAAACTATGTCATTCTTAAAAACGAAAGAGAGCGGGGAGGCACAGGTGGATTTTGACCGCCTGCCCCGCCACGTGGCAATCATCATGGACGGAAACGGCCGCTGGGCCAAGCTCCGTGGCCTGCCTCGTACGGCGGGGCACGCCGCGGGGGCAGAGACTTTCCGCAGCATCGCCACCTATTGTCAGAAGATCGGACTGGAGTACCTTACAGTGTACGCCTTTTCCACGGAGAACTGGAAGCGCCCGCTGGAGGAGGTTTCCGCCATCGTGGGCCTGCTGAAAAAGTATCTGCTGGAGTCCATCGAAAAGATGGAGAAGGACAAAATCAAGCTCCACTTTTTTGGTGATCTGGAGCCGCTGCCCCAGGAGCTCAAGGATATGTGCCGGAAAACCAGCGAGATTTCCGAGCGGTATGAGGGGATGCAGGTCAACGTCTGCTTCAACTATGGGGGACGGGACGAGATCGTTCGGGCCGCCCGACATTTCGCCGCAGACTGTGCGGCGGGAGGACGGAAACCGGAGGAGCTGACCGAGGTGCTGTTTTCCGAATACCTCTGCTCCAATGGTGTACCCGACCCGGATCTGGTGATCCGCCCCAGCGGGGAAGTGCGCATTTCCAACTTCCTGCTGTGGCAGTCCGCCTATGCGGAATTCTATTTTACTGACGTACTGTGGCCCGATTTTTCCAAAGAGGAGCTGCATAGGGCGTTGGCGGCCTACCAGGGCCGTTCCCGCCGTTTTGGAGGTGTCTGAGTGGGTAAGCGAATCATGGTGGCGGTTATTTTCATCCCGCTCCTGCTGGTGCTGTTTTACCTGATTTCTCCCGCGTATCCTTGGGCTCTGTGCCTCCTCATTGCCGGGCTGTCCATGATCGCGGTGCATGAGGTGCTCTGGTCCACCGGCTTTTTGAAGCATACCCGCATCTCCGGCTACTCCATCATACTGGCCGGGCTGATTCCCTTCTGGGTCTACTATGACGGGCGGCCTCTGCCCGCGCTGTGCGGCCTGTTCGTGTATGTGGTGCTTCTCTTTGCAGAGGCCATCGCAAGCCACAAGCGCCTGTCTCTGGAGAAGCTGGGAGGCGCCTTTTTCCTGACTGTGGTGATCCCCTTCTTCCTGTCCTCCTTCCTGCGCATTCGCCAGATGGAGCACTGGGAGCCTTTGCTCATCCTGCCCCTGGTGGCGGCCTTTATCAGCGATGCCTTCGCACTGTTTGCGGGCATGGCTTTCGGCAGGCACAAGCTGGCGCCGGAGCTCTCTCCTAAAAAGACGGTGGAGGGGGCCGTGGGCGGCTTTGTGGGGACGGTGGTGTGCACGGTACTGTACGGCGTGCTGCTCCGCTTCGCCTTCGGCTATACTGTGAACTACCTGTACCTGGCCCTCTACGGAGCCCTGGGCAGCGCCATCTCCCAGATGGGCGACCTGTCATTTTCCTATATCAAGCGGCAGTACGGAATCAAGGATTTCGGCAACATTTTTCCCGGACACGGCGGCGTGCTGGACCGGTTTGACAGCGTGATCTTCTGCGCGCCCCTGATCGAATTGTTGCTCCGGTTCCTGCCCGCCGTGGGAGGAGCATAGCATGGAACAAAACCGCTGTATTTCTCTGCTGGGCTCCACTGGCTCCATCGGGCGGCAGTCACTGGACGTGATTGCCGCCTGTGGCATGCGTGTGGCCGCCTTAACGGCCAACCGGGACGTGGAGCAGATGGAGAAGCAGTGCCGCCGCTTCCAGCCGGAGCTGGCGGTGATGATGGACCCGGAGGCCGCCGCGTCCCTGCGCCTGCGCCTGGCTGACACGCCCATCCGCGTGGCGGAGGGGATGGAGGGCCTGCTGGAGGCGGCCAGCCTGGAGGCGGCGGACACGGTGCTCACCGCCGTGGTGGGGATCGTGGGACTCCGTCCCACTTTGGCCGCCATCCGGGCTGGTAAGCGCATCGCCTTGGCCAACAAGGAGACACTGGTGTGCGCCGGGGAGCTGGTGAGCGATGCGGCTGCATGGAGCGGCTCCCAAGTGGTGCCGGTGGACTCGGAACACTCCGCCATCTTCCAGTGTCTCCAGGGCTGCCAGGACAGGGGAGAGGTGCGCCGCCTGATTCTGACCGCCTCCGGCGGCCCCTTCTGGGGATGGAAAGGGGAGGACCTTGCCGGAGTGACGGTAGAGCAGGCTCTGGCCCATCCCAACTGGAATATGGGGGCCAAGATCTCCGTGGACTCGGCCACCATGATGAACAAGGGACTGGAATTTATTGAGGCCATGCGCCTTTACCACATGCCCCCGGAAAAAATCTCCATTGTGATTCACCGGGAGAGTATAGTCCATTCCCTGGTGGAATACTGTGATCATGCGGTGCTGGCGCAGCTTGGCGTGCCCGATATGCGCCTGCCCATTCAATACGCCCTGACTTGGCCCGGCCGGGTTGCGGCGGTGGCAGAGCCGCTGGACCTGCTGTCCTGCCCGCCCCTGACCTTCCATGCGCCGGACTATGTGGCGTTCCCCTGTCTGGCCCTGGCCCTGGAGGCCGCCCACACCGGCGGCACCGCCACGGCGGTGCTCAACGGGGCCAACGAGGAGGCCGTGGGGCAGTTCCTGGCCGGACAGCTCTCTTTCTCCGGCATTGCGGAGCAGGTGGCCTACGCCATGGCCGCGGTTCCCGCGGTGCAGTCTCCCTCCCTGGGGGACATTCTGGACGCGGATCAGGCGGCCAGGGAGACCGTGCGGGGACACCGGCCCGATACGCACTGAGTAAGGAGCGATGCTATGACCATCCTGTTCATCCTGATTACCATCCTGCTCTTCGGCGCGCTCATCGCCATCCATGAGTTCGGACACTTCATCGCGGCCAAGACCCTTGGGGTGCGGGTGGAGGAGTTCGCCATCGGTATGGGCCCTAAGCTGCTCTCCAAGACAAGGGGGGAGACGACCTACTCTCTCCGGGCCCTGCCCATCGGAGGGTTCTGCTCCATGGAGGGTGAGGAGGAGGCCTCGGACGATCCCCGGTCCTTCAGCGGTAAGCCGGCGTGGAAAAAATTCATCATTCTGGTGGCCGGAGCATTTTTGAATTTTGTGACGGGGCTGGTGATCCTGCTGGTGCTCTTTTCCGTGGCGGGGAGTCCGTCCGCGCCGGTGGTCAGCGGTTATCTGCCGGGGGCGGAGGACATTCAGGAAACCGGCCTGCTGCCCGGCGACGAATTCTACCGCATCGACGGGCACCGCATCTATTTCCAGAGCGATGCGATTCTTTTCCTGGGCCGGGCGGGGGAGGATGTGGCCGTCGAGGTGCTCCGGGACGGCCGGCGGCTCAACCTCGGCACTCTGCACCTGCCCTACCGTACCCTCACCGACGAGAGCGGCCAGCAGAGCCTGAAGCGGGGGGTCATGGTGGGGGAGCTCCGGGAGACCGGGCCCCTGGGCACCCTGCGCAACGCCTGGTACCAGTCTATCGACTACGTGCGAACGGTATGGCTCAGTCTGGGGGATCTGATCCGCGGCGCGGTGAGCCTCAACGACATGGCCGGCCCCATCGGCATCTTCGCCATGGCCGGCGAGGTGGGCCAGCAGGGGGCGGCTGCCGCCGGAATGGCCGGGGCTCTGCTCAATATTTTCAGCTTTGTGGCGCTGATCGCCATCAATTTGGCGGTGATGAACCTGCTGCCCATCCCCGCTCTGGACGGCGGGCAGATTCTTTTCCTACTCGTGGGCGGCATTTACCACTTCTTCACCCACAGGCGTATCGACCAGAAGTACCTGGGCTATATCAATATGGCGGGCTTCTTCTGTCTCATTGCCCTGATGGTGGTGGTGGCCGTCAGCGACGTAAACAAATTGATCCTGTAGGGAGGCTTGTCCTATGACCAGACAGATTCGCGTGGGTGGTGTCCCCATCGGGGGGGGTGCTCCGGTCACCATTCAGTCCATGACCAACACCCGCACCGACGATGTGTCCGCCACAGCGGAGCAGATCAAACGTCTGGCGGCGGCGGGGTGCGAGATTGTGCGGGTGGCGGTGCCCGATCTGGCCGCCGCCCGGGCGGTGGGGGCCATTCGGGAGCGGAGCCCCATCCCTCTGGTGGCAGACATCCATTTCGATTACCGGCTGGCCCTGGAGTGCGTGGCCGCCGGGTGCGACAAAGTGCGCATCAATCCGGGCAACATCGGCGGGGAGGACCGGGTGAAGGCGGTGGCCGACGCCTGCCGCCAAAAGGGGATTCCCATCCGTATCGGAGTCAACGGCGGCTCCCTGGAGAAGCCCATCCTGGCCAAATACGGCGGGGTGACGCCGGAGGCCCTGGTGGAGTCGGCCTTTGGACATATCCGCCTGCTGGAGAAATTTGACTTTACCGACATATGCGTGTCCCTCAAGTCCTCCAGCGTGCGCACCACCATGGCGGCCTACCGCCTGATGAATCGGGAAAGTGATTATCCTTTACATCTTGGGGTGACGGAGACCGGCACCCTGCGCATGGGCACCCTCAAATCCGCGGTGGGCATCGGCGGCTTGCTGGCCATGGGTATCGGGGACACCATGCGGGTCTCTCTCTCCGCCGATCCGGTGGAGGAGGTATACGCCGCCCGGGACATCCTCAAGGCCGCCGGGGTGCGGAAGGAGGGACCGGAGCTGGTGTCCTGCCCTACCTGCGGGCGCACCCGTATCGACCTCATCGGCCTGGCCACCCAGGTGGAGGAGCGGCTTAAGGCCGTGGACAAGCCCATCACCGTGGCGGTCATGGGCTGTGTGGTCAACGGCCCCGGAGAGGCCTCCGCCGCCGACGTGGGCATCGCCGGCGGCAACGGGGAGGGCCTGCTCTTCCGCAAGGGAGAGATCGTGAAAAAGGTTCCCCAGGAGGCCCTGGTGGACGAGCTTTTCGCACTAATTGAGGAACTTTGACGGAGGAGGCAGGAGCGTTTCAACCATGTCACAGGCACAGAAGATTCCCTTTTTGAATTTGTTTTCCGCCTGGCGGCCCGGTGAAGAGCTGGCGGCCCTGGCAGGCGGCTATCTGGTCACGGGGGCGGTGATCGATAAGGCGGCCCGCTCTATCCGCGCCAAGGTGGAGTGCCCTCGAATGCCCGAGGAGGGCCTGCGGCACCAGATCGAGAAGAGCCTGGCCTTGGCCTACCGGGTGGAGCGGGTGGAGCTGGAGATGGGAGCGGCGGCCGCGACTGCTCCCACATCGGCTCCTGTGGCGGCTGAACCGGCTCCTGCGGCCAGCGCCCCTCCTCCTCCGCCCCCGGCCGCCCCGGTGGAGGAGGATGCCATGGCGGCCTTCCGCCGCACGGAGGAGATCCGCCGGAGAGCTCTGGCTGGTCTCAAAACTGCCAGCCCGCGGGAGAAAAAGGCGGCCTCCGGCGGCCCGAGAGGAAAGCTACTCTACGGCAAGCACGAAATCAAGCGGGAGAGCATCCCCATGAGCACCCTGGAGCTGGACATGGGAACCGTCATCGTCAAGGGAGACGTGTTTGCCGTGGATCACCGGGAGCTGAAAAAGCGGGGCGCATGGGTGGTGTGCTTCGATGTGACGGACTATACCGGCTCGGTGCGGGTGTCCAAGTTTTTCCCCGGTGACGAGGGGAAGGGCATTGTGGACGGGGTGAAGAAGGGCCAGCATCTGGTGATCCAGGGCAAGCTGAACATCGACCGCTTCACTGGCGACATGGTGCTGGAGCCCTACGCCATCATGGAGAGCGCCAAGCCCATGAAGACCGACGACGCGCCGGAGAAGCGGGTGGAGCTCCACTTGCACACCACCATGTCCTCCATGGATGCCCTCACCCAAGTGAGCCCCAAGGCGGGGCCGGACAAGAACGTGGTCAAGCGGGCGGAAGCGTGGGGCCATCAGGCCATCGCCATCACCGACCACGGCGTGGCCCAGGCATTCCCCGATGCCTGGCACTCGGCCAAGAAGATCAAGGTGCTTTACGGCGTGGAGGCGTACTTCATTAACGACGTAGACGACCGGGTGGTGGTACACGGGGACAAGGAACAAGACTTTACAGGCGATATCGTCTGTTTCGACATTGAGACTACCGGTCTGGACAAGCGGCGGGATGTAATCACCGAGATCGGAGCGGTGGTACTGCGGAACGGGGAGGTGGTGGAGCAGTTCTCCACGTTTGCTGATCCTGAACGGCCTCTGACCCGCGAGATCACCGAGCTTACCGGCATTACCGACGAGATGCTGAGGGGAGCCCCCTCCCAGGCGGAGGCCATAAATGCCTTTCTGGACTTTGTGGGGGAGCGCCCGCTGGCCGCCCACAATGCGGAGTTCGACATGGGCTTCATCGCCGAGGGGTGCCGCCGCATGGGCCGCCCCTTCGACAGCACCTCCATCGACACGCTGATTCTGGCCCAGAACCTGCTGCCGGAGCTGGGCAAGCACAAGTTGGACATCGTGGCGGAGCACCTGAATCTGCCTGCCTTCAACCACCACCGGGCCTATGACGACGCGGCCACGGTGGGCTATATGCTGGTACCTTTCTTTGAGATGCTGCGGGACAGGGGTGTACATACCCTCCAGCAGATCAATCCGGCTATGGCCAGGCTGCGTACCGGGGGCAAGGCCCGCCGCCAGCCCAAGCACCTAATCGTGCTGGCCAAGAACCAACTGGGCCTACGCAATCTCTACAAGCTCATCTCGGCCTCTCACCTGGACCACTTCAAACGCTACCCCATCATGCCCAAGAGCCTGATCAACCAGCACCGGGAGGGACTCATTATCGGCTCGGCCTGCGAGGCTGGAGAGCTGTTTCAAGCAGTTGTAAAGCGGAAAGACTTTGCGGAGCTTAAGCGCATTGCCTCCTGGTACGATTTCCTGGAGATTCAGCCTCTGTGCAACAATGCCTTCATGCTGCGCAAGGGTATGGTGCAGAGCCAGGAGGAGCTGAAGGACTTCAACCGCACCATCGTATCCCTGGGCGAGGCGCTGGACAAGCCTGTGTGCGCCACCGGCGACGTCCATTTCCTGGACCCGGAGGACGAGATCTACCGCCACGTCCTGCTGGCCTCCAAGGGTTTTGAAGATGCCGACTCGTCTCTGCCCATCTACTTCAAGACCACCACCGAGATGCTGGAGGAGTTTGCCTATTTGGGGAAGGAGAAGGCCTATGAGGTGGTGGTGCGCAACACCAATCTGGTAGCCGACTGGTGTGAGGACGTAGTGCCTCTGCCCCAGGGGCTGTTCGCCCCCAAGATCGAGAACTCAGCGGAGGAGCTGACCAGTCTGGTCTGGGGGAAAGCAAAAGCCCTTTACGGTGAGGAACCGCCCAAAATCGTGGTGGACCGCATCAATGCCGAGCTGGGCGACATCATCAAGTGCAAGTACGACGTCATTTATATGTCGGCCCAGAAGCTGGTGCAGGACTCCCTGGCCCACGGCTACCTAGTGGGCTCCCGTGGCTCCGTGGGCTCGTCCCTGGTAGCCTTCATGTCGGGTATCACGGAGGTGAACTCCCTGCCGCCCCACTACCGCTGTCCCAAGTGCAAGCACTCGGACTTCGACACCGCCAAAGAGAAGGGGATCGGCTGCGGCGCGGACATGCCCGACGCGGTGTGCCCCGTCTGCGGAACGCCCTACGCCAAGGACGGCTTCAACATCCCCTTCGAGACCTTCCTGGGCTTCGGCGGCGACAAGGTGCCCGACATCGATCTGAACTTCTCCGGCGAATATCAGGCCAACGCCCACCGGTACACCTTTGAGCTGTTCGGGCAGACCCACGTGTTCCGGGCGGGCACCATCGGCACCGTGGCGGAAAAGACCGCCTTCGGCTATGTCAAGAAGTACATGGATGAGCGGGGAAGGACGGTAAACCGGGCGGAGGAGAACCGGCTGGCCCAGGGCTGCACCGGCGTCAAGCGCACCACCGGCCAGCACCCCGGCGGCATGGTGGTCATCCCCCAGAACCGGGAGATCTACGACTTCTGTCCGGTGCAGCACCCCGCCGACGATCCCAACAGCGACATCATTACCACTCACTTCGAATATCACTCCATGGAGTCCAACCTGCTCAAGCTGGACATGCTGGGCCACGATGATCCCACCATGATCCGCATGCTCCAGGATCTCACCGGGGTGGATCCGCAAAAGATCCCTCTGGACGACCGGGACACCATGAGCATCTTCACCTCCTCTGAGGTGCTGGGCTTCGTGGACGACCCCATCCTGGGCCCAACCGGCGCCGTGGCCATCCCGGAGTTCAACACCAAGTTCACCCGCGGCATGCTGGTGGACACCCAGCCCCACGAGTTTGACATCCTCCTGCGCCTGTCCGGCTTCTCCCACGGAACCGACGTGTGGCTGGGCAACGCCCGGGATCTGATTGTGGATCAGGGCGTCCCGGTCGGCCAGGCCATCGGCTGCCGCGACGACATCATGCTCTTCCTCATCTCCTGCGGCATGCCGGAGAAGCGGGCCTTCAAGATCATGGAGTCGGTGCGTAAGGGCCGGGGCCTGCCGGATGGGGCGGAGGAGGAGATGAGGGCCGCCGGCGTACCCGACTGGTACATCGGCTCCTGCAAGAAGATCAAGTACCTGTTCCCCAAGGCCCACGCGGTGGCCTATGTCATGATGGCCTTCCGCATCGCCTGGTTCAAGGTCCACCGCCCCCTGGCCTTCTACGCCGCCTTCTTCTCCATCCGGGCCAAGGCCTTCGACGCCACCTTCATGTGCCAGGGGATGGATGTGTGTAAGGCTAAAATGCGGGAGATTGAGAGCAAGGAGAAGCCCTCTCCCGTGGAGGAGGATATTTTGGTCACCCTTGAGGTGGTCTATGAGTTCTATCTGCGGGGGTTCACCTTTGAGCACATGGATCTCTACCGCTCTCACGCGGTCAACTTCCTGCCAGACAATGAGAAGGGAAGCCTGCTGCCCCCCTTCACCTCTGTGCCTGGTCTGGGCGAGACGGCGGCCTGGTCTATCATGGAGCAGCGGGAGGGAAAGCGGTTTATATCCATCGAGGAGTTTTCCGCAGCCTGTCCCAAGGTCTCCAAGACCCACATCGAGCAGCTCAAGGCCGCTGGTGCTCTGGACGGCATGCCGGATACGAGTCAGATTACCCTGTTCGACGGACTGTTTTAACCGGCATGCCGTCCGCTGCCTGTAGCGTCCGAGCGTTTTGCCGCAGGCAAAACCTCGATGGCGGGGCGAATTGATTTCGTCCCGCCAGATGGAGGGAAACGGGACCCCAGGGACGGCGCGGCCGCCCCTGGGCCATGCCGGATACGAGTCAGATTACCCTGTTCGACGGACTGTTTTAACCGGTATCCTGTCCTCTGTTGCCTACGGCCATTGTTAGGGCGCAGAGGAATTTCTGAGTGGAATTTACAGTTGTAACAGAATAAAATCCGTGGTATTCTTATGCCATCCAGATGAGAAAGGAGTGTATTTATTATGCTGAACGAAAAAGTTGCCTCTCTGCTGAACGAGCAGATCAATAAGGAGTTCTACTCCGCTTACCTGTATCTGGAGTTCTCCGCCTACTTCGAGGACGAGGGACTGGACGGCTTCGCCAACTGGTACAAGGTGCAGGCGCAGGAGGAACGGGATCACGCCATGCTTATGTTCCAGTATCTCCAGAACAACAGCCACCGCCCGGTGCTGGAGGGCATTGCCAGGCCCACCGCCGCCCCCAACGGCAGGCTGGAGGTGCTCAAGGCCGGCCTGGCCCATGAGCAGTATGTCACCAATCTGATTCACACGATCTACGATGCAGCCTATGAGGTCAAGGACTTCCGCACCATGCAGTTCCTGGATTGGTTTGTCAAAGAGCAGGGCGAGGAGGAGAAGACCGCCGAGGATATGATCAAAAAGATGGAGCTCTACGGCGACGATGCCAAAGGCCTCTACATGCTCAACAGTGAGCTGGCGGGCCGCACCTATGCAGCTCCCAGTCTGGTACTGTAACCTGTAGTTGAAACTGTAGACAAGGTGGGTGCCCTGCTATGGACAGGGCACCCACCTTACACATATATGCCGCGTCAGGGCATAAAAAGCTCAGGCCGCGTAGTCCAGGGCGACTGGGCGCTGGTGACAAACATAGTATAGAGGCGGCTGAGGGTATTCCAGCTCTCCTGATCCAGCGTCCCGGTTTCCGGACGGTGATTCAGATGTTGAATCCACTTGATGTTGTGCTCGGTGGCGGCATTGTTTACCCCGGAGACATCACAGGTTTCCACGCCGTTCAGGACCCGAGACAGCCCGCAGAACATGGACTGCACCAGGTTAAGATGAACGCTGGCCTCACCCGGTGCGACGGAAAACTCTGGACTTGGAAAGCTGCGGGTGGGCAGCGGAGTGAGGCGGGAAACCACCTGGTGATACAAGGAAACGATAGCGTCCCAGGTGGCCTGGTTTACCTGTCCGGTGACCGGAGGGAAAAATTCCCTCTGAAAGAGCATGACGGCCTCTAGGGTGCGTTCGCCGAAAATTCCGTCCGGCGTGAGACGGGGGAGGAAGGGGTAAGCGAAAGAAATGGTGCGCAGCATGGTTTGGAGGCTGCGTACGGGCTGTCCAATCAGGTGGAGTTGGGAGCGAATCATGTGGCGTCTTCTCCTCTCTCGTCGGTGCTGCCCAGTGTCATGGGTTGGCCGGGGTACTGGGTCAGGCTGGTGGCTTCGCTCTCGGGAAGCTCCGGCCGGAACTGCTCTGGGATGACATTGGTATATTGGCTCATGGTATCCACTATGCCGACATAAAATCGGTAGAGTGCGGCCCAGGTGTCCTCGCCTACAACGCCGTCTTGGTACAGACCAGCCATCTGTTGAAGAGCCAGGACTGCGTTTTGGGTGGATTGCCCGAAAATCCCGTCCACAGCCACCGGGGGGATGTTATTATAAAACTCCGCCACCACAGAGAGAAGGTACTGTATTACCTTGACATTTTCTCCGGTGTCGCCGAGGGAAATGGTATCGGGGCGGTTGACGGGCACCAAGGTGGTGTAGAAGGTCTGACCCTCGCTGACCAGCTCCGCCAATTCCAGAACGCCCACGTACAGAAAGACCAGCTTATACCAGGTGGCGTTTCCAACGACTCCGTCCGGCGTCAGGCTGAAAATCTGCTGGAATTTGATGACCGACTGCTCGGTGGACGCTCCGAAGATCCCGTCCACCGGCTGAACCTTCGGAATAGCGGGGTAATCGCGGGAGATGCGGTTGAGCATGGTCTGGATGCGCACCACCGGCTCCCCCCGGTCGCCCAGCCGCACCGGAGTTCCGGGGTAGGAGCTGCGGATACCCATGACAGGAGCATTGTTCACGATCTCGATATTGTCGCCATAATAGTTTCGCAGGATGGTGACGGAGTCGGCGCCCTGCTCTGCCATGGCCTGGCTGCCCCACTGGGAGAGACCGTCGCAGGTGGTGGTGGTGCCGTTGCAAAATTTGGCTGCCAGGGGCTCCACAAAGCCGGTGCGCCGTATGTAGGAATTGAAGATCTCATCCACCATCTGGCTGATGTTCTCAAAAATGTTGCGCCCTTTGATGAATTTCTGGTCGTAGGCCGTGCTGGCGGTGATGTTGAAGGGGTAGCCGCGGCTGGGGTAATATTCGGTATATACCCGGTTGAGGGCAAACGAAATAATCGCCAGGATGTTTGCACGGATAGCCGCCGGCTCCCAGGTGGGATAGATCTCGCTGGAGGCCACATTCTTAACGTATTCCGGGAAGGAAACCGTCACATTTTCCGCAGCGGCGCTGGGGGCGCCCAGATGCACGGTGATGTACTGTGGGACATAGGGCGTTACAGGTGTGGTCGGCATGGGGGTACCTCCTTACAGATCCTGGGGTGGAATATCCACGATCTCCCCCCGGGTAGACGACGAGGTCTGCTCCGGCAGGGGAATCAGCTCCAGCTCCTGTAGTGTTTCCGTATTAGGAAAGACCTGGACATTCTCCACCAGAAGCATCTCATAGCCCGGTACCTCCACCCAGATGTCACAGACGGCGAAGGGGGACTCTGTCCCTGGGGATTCACTGGCAGACGGCTCGGGTGTGGCGACGCGGATCGGCGCGGTGCGTCCGTTTTCGTCCGTCACCCGTAAGGCCAGCAGCGTATGCCGCCCGCCACCCGCCCTCTGCGTCACCGCTACAGTAGCACCCGGCACCGGGAGCTGGGCCCGGGAGGTATATACGCGGGTGACAATGGTTCCAATCGAGGCCAATTGGCATTCCTCCTTTTCCTCACTCTATGCACCGGACCGGAAGGCGGTTCCAGGGAAAAGAACGTTGACATCGGCCCCTCTTTCGAGTAAACTGAATAGGAATCTTGCAGCGGAACGGGCGAGTTACGTGCGGTACCGCTTTGGAACAAGAAGAAGAGTGATGGAGCTATGAAAAAAGATAAAGTGTCCAGTGCGGTGATACGTCGCCTCCCACGGTACTACCGCCACCTGAACGACCTCTATTTGGCCGGTGTGGAGCGCATTTCATCCAACGCGCTGGGCAAATCCATGGGGCTGACCGCCTCACAGATCCGGCAGGATCTCTCCTGCTTCGGCGGGTTCGGCCAGCAGGGCTACGGCTATAATATTGAAAATCTGCGGGGGGAGATTTCCGACATTCTGGGTATGAACCGCGGCCACAACGCGGTCATTCTGGGGGCGGGCAACTTGGGCCGGGCCCTGATGGAAAACTTTCACTTCGAGCGCTCCGGTGTGGCGCTTTCGGCCGCCTTTGATGTGGCGCCGGATGTGGTTGGGCAGAGACTCTCCGGGGTGCCGGTCCACCACGTGGATCAGTTGGAGGAGTATCTGGGCCAGCATCCGGCCAGCATCGGGGTGCTGACGGTTCCCCGGAGCGTGGCCAACCGGATCGCCGGTCGGCTGGTGGCCTCCGGCGTGAAAGGAATCTGGAATTTCACCAATATTGAGCTGACGGTGGACGCGCCGGACATAGTGATTGAGAACGTCCACTTTGCCGACAGCCTGTTGGCGCTGAGCTATATGATTTCGGAGGTACCATGAAGAGACTTGCCGTTGGCCTGCTTGCCCTGGTCATCCTGATAGGCTGTGCGGCAGTATATGCCGCCGATACGGGAACAGGGGAGAGCCTTGTAACGCAGGGCTACCTGAACGACACTTATATTCCGGACGTACTGCGGCAGGCGGAGACACGCATCGCGGAGCAGACAAAGACCGTCTACGACTCTGTGCTGGCGGATCTGAATGCCAGGCACAGCGGTTATCTGGCCCGGGCAGGTGGAGAACAGTGCTATGCCGCCTCAATCACGGATTTCCGCTTTAAAAGGGGAGACGTGGTCAGCCTGCCTGCCGGTTCCGGGCTGCTGCTCCTGGCTGGAAGCGGAACCGTGTCCTATTCCGGCGGCAGTGTGGTGGATATTACGGTGGGGCAGACCGTCGCCTCCGGCACCGCGCTGACCGCACGTCACCGCGTCTTAGCGGCCGAAAATACCACAGCGGCAGTGACAATCACCTCTGATACTGCGGTTTTGGGCGTAGAGGGCTTCTATACCGTGTCCTCCGGAGCGGGGCTGGACTATAATGCTCTGGCCGACGCATTAAAGCAGATGGGGCTGTTCCAGGGCACTGGAACGGCCTACGGCTCCGGGTATGATCTGGAGCAGGCTCCTACCCGTATCGTAGGACTGGTCATGTTCCTGCGTTTGATCGGGGAGGAGGGGGCTGCGCTGAGCAGCACAGCGGCCAACCCCTTTGCGGACACCCCTGCCTGGTGCGACCGCTATGTGGCCTATGCCTATGAAAAGGGCTATACCAAGGGCAACAACATCAGTGCCGGTGGACAGCGCTACTTTGGACCGGATGCACAGCTCTCGGCAGGGGAGTACATGACCTTTCTTCTGCGGGCGCTGGGCTACTCGGACAGCGGGGCATCGCCTGACTTCTCCTGGGCCAATGCCGTGGGCAAGAGCGTGGAGTTTGGTGTGCTCAACGCTGCGGAACAGGCCAAGCTGACAGGCAGCCCCTTCCTGCGGGCCCAGGTGGCCTATCTGTCCTATTTCGCACTGTCGGCCCCTCTGAAGGACGGCAGCGGCATCCTGCTGGACAGGACGGCTGCCAGCAGCGGCGTGGACAAAGCCGTATTTCAGGCGGTGATGAACGGCGTCACCGTGGACAGGCTGAGCTGAATGGAAAGACCCTCCGGTTTACCGGAGGGTCTTTTTGTAAATGTTGCTCATTGACAACTGTTAGCAAGATAACTAAAATAAACTCTGTAAAACAGCTTGCATGGAAGGGGGTGTCTGAATGCGGCAAGAACGCCATGCGGGTTACGAGGTCAAGGCGCTGTCCAATCTGATCCGGCGCAAGGTCTGGGAACTCTCCGGCCAGCCGGAATGCGATGTTTTTACCGAGATGCAGGGGATGCTTCTGGGATTTCTGTGCCATAATCGGGATCAGGAAATCTTTCAGAAGGATCTGGAGGAGGCGTTTTATATCCGCCGCTCCACCGCGTCCAGGCTGCTGAAGCGCCTGGAGGAGGAGGGATTTGTGATGCGGTGCTCCGTATCCCGTGACGCCAGGCTCAAGCAGGTGATGGCAACGCCGAAAGCGGAGGCCCTGAACCAGCAGATTGCCTCGCGCATCACACAGGTAGAGGCAGCGCTGACCAAGGGAATCGGCGCTGAGGAGTTGCAGCAGTTCATGATGACCATTGCAAAAATGAAGCAGAACCTGATGGAGCCGTCTGTACTTCCGGCCGGGTGCACCTGCGGCAAAGACTGTGAGGAGGCTAACAGTTAGCAAGCGAATCAATCCCCAAGGAGGAATGTGCATGAAGAAAAAACGCGGACTTGTGAGCTGTATTCAGGAGTTCAAAAAGGACACGATTCTGACGCCGATCTTTGTCATCGGCGAGGTGGCCTTTGATGTCCTGATTCCCATGATGACAGGCCGTCTGCTGACCCAGGGCGTTGAGGCGGGAAATATGGAACGTATTTTCTACTACGGCGGCATTGTGGTCCTCATGGCCCTGGCGGCTCTGCTGCTGGGCGCCCTGTCCGGCCGTTATGCCGCACGGGCGGCCACCGGCTTCTCCCGTAATCTGCGCCGGGAGATGTATCGGAATGTTCAGAAATTTTCCTTTTCCAACATCGACAAATTCTCCACCGGCGGTATCATTACCCGCCTGACCACCGACGTGACCAACGTACAGATGGCCTTTATGATGATCATCCGCATCGCTGTGCGCTGTCCCATCATGCTTATCTGTGCATGGGTGCTCACCTTTACCATCAACCCCAGACTGGCGCTGGTCTTCCTGGTGGTGATCCCCATCCTGGGCCTGGGCCTGTTCTTTATTATGACCGGAGCCCACCCCATCTTTGAGCGGGTGTTCAAGCGGTATGATCACTTGAACAATGTGGTACAGGAAAACCTGCTTGGCATCCGGGTGGTGAAGTCCTTTGTGCGTGAGGAGCACGAGAAGGAAAAATTCGGGAAGGTCTCCCAGGAGATCTATATGGACTTTTCCAAGGCGGAAAAGCTCATCGCCTTCAACATGCCGCTGATGCAGTTGTGCGTCTATGCGTGTATTCTGACCGTGTCCTGGCTGAGCGCCCATCTGGTAGTGGGCGGCAGCATGGATGTGGGGCAGCTCACCAGTATGTTCAGCTATATCATGATGATCCTCATGAGCCTGATGATGCTCTCTATGGTGCTGGTCATGATCATCCTGGCCCGCGCCTCCGCCGAGCGTATTACCGAGCTGCTCAACGAGGAGAGCGACCTGTGCAACGGGGAGAATCCGGTGGAGGAGGTCAAGGACGGCTCTGTAGTCTTTGAGAACGTCAGCTTCAGCTACGCCAAGGACCCCAGTAAGGAGTGCCTGAAAAACGTCAACCTGAACATCAAGTCCGGTGAGACGGTGGGCATTCTCGGCGGCACCGGCACCTCCAAGACCACTCTGGTGCAGCTTATTCCCCGGCTGTACGACGCTACCGAGGGCCGCATCCTGGTGGGCGGTGTGGATGTGCGGGACTACGACATGGACGCCCTGCGGGAGCAGGTGGCCATGGTGCTCCAGAAGAACGTGCTGTTCTCCGGCACCATTAAGGAGAACCTGCGCTGGGGTAAGAAGGACGCCACCGATGAGGAGATGGTCCGGGTATGCAAGCTGGCCCAGGCTGCCCCCTTTATCCAGGAATTCCCCGACAAGTACGATACCTATATTGAGCAGGGCGGCTCCAATGTGTCCGGCGGCCAAAAGCAGCGCCTGTGTATCGCCCGGGCCCTGCTGAAGAAGCCGAAGATTCTGATTTTGGATGATTCCACCTCCGCCGTGGACACCAAAACCGACGCACTGATCCGCAAGGCGTTCCGGGAGGAGATCCCCGACACCACCAAGTTTATCATTGCCCAGCGTATCTCTTCCATCGAGGACGCGGACAAAATCCTGGTGATGGATGGCGGAAGGATTTCCGCCATGGGCACCCACGGCGAGCTGCTCCAGAGCTGTGAGATCTACCGGGAAATTTATGAATCCCAGACGAAGGGAGGGAGCGAGGATGAATAAGATGCCGAAGAAAAAGTCCCACACGGTCCGGCGCCTGCTCAGTTATGTGGGCCGGGGCTACCTGATCCGCTTTTTTCTGGTGCTGGTATGCATCCTGGTCAGCGCGGTGGCCTCTGTGGCCGGCTCCATTTTCCTGGGCGCCCTGATCGACAACTATATCACGCCTCTGCTGGCCATGGAACACCCGGTGTTCACCGGCCTGCTCCACGCTCTGCTCCTGATGGCCTGCCTCTATGTGGTGGGCGCCCTGTGCGCCCTGGCCTACAACCGCCTGATGGTCACCATCTCCCAGGGCGTGCAGAAGAAGATCCGCGACGATCTGTTCGGCCACATGCAGACGCTACCTATCCGGTATTTTGACACCCACGCCCACGGCGATGTGATGAGCGTCTACACCAACGACGTGGATACCCTGCGGCAAATGCTCTCCCAGAGCATTCCCCAGGTAATCAATTCCCTGATGATGATCGTGGTCACCTTTGTCAGCATGATTGTACTCAACCTCACTCTCACTGGCGTGGTAATCGTGTGCATCGTGTGCATGCTGCTGGTGACCCGGTTCCTGGCCGGACGCAGCGGCCGCTACTTCGTCCGCCAGCAGGTGAAGCTGGGCGATCTGAACGGCTATATCGAAGAAATGATCAACGGCCAGAAGGTGGTCAAGGTTTTCTGCCACGAGGAGGAGGCCCAGGAGGGCTTTGACCGTGTGAATGACGCCTTGTTTGAAAGCGCTTATAAGGCCAACAAGTACGCCAATATCCTCATGCCCATCCTCATCAACATTGGCAACATCCAATATGTGGTCATCGCCATGGTGGGCGGAGCGCTGGCCCTCAATGGCCTGGGGGGCGGTATTACCCTGGGTGTCATCGCATCCTTCCTCCAGCTCTCCAAGAGTTTGACCAACCCAATCAGCCAGATCTCTCAGCAGCTCAACTCTGTGGTCATGGCTCTGGCCGGTGCTCAACGGATTTTTGACCTGATGGATGAGCCCTCCGAGGAGGATCACGGCACCGTCACCCTGGTCAACGTGTCCTATAACAAGGACGGCGCCCTCCAGGAAACCAGTGAGCGCACCAATCTGTGGGCCTGGAAGGTCCCCCAGGAGGACGGGAGCTTCGCCTATACCAAGCTGGCGGGCGACGTGCGCTTTGATGATGTGGACTTCGCCTATGAGGAGGGCAAAACCATCCTCCACGACATCAGCCTTTTCGCCAAGCCCGGCCAGAAGCTGGCTTTCGTGGGCGCCACCGGCGCGGGTAAGACCACCATTACCAACCTGATCAACCGCTTCTACGACATCGCGGACGGCAAGATCCACTATGATGGCATCTCTATCAACGATATTCATAAGCCGGATCTGCGCTGCTCCCTGGGCATTGTGCTTCAGGATACCAACCTCTTTACTGGCACCGTGCGGGAAAACATCCGCTACGGCAATCTGAGCGCCACCGACGAGGAGGTCGAGGCCGCCGCCGTGCTGGCCAACGCAGACGACTTTATCCGCCGCCTGCCCCAGGGGTACGACACCATGCTCACCGGCAACGGTGCCAACCTGTCCCAGGGCCAGCGGCAGCTCATCGCCATTGCCCGGGCCGCTGTGGCCGATCCCCCGGTGATGATCCTGGATGAGGCTACCTCCTCCATTGACACACGCACTGAGGCCATCGTCCAGAGGGGCATGGACTCCCTGATGACCGGCCGCACCGTCTTTGTCATTGCCCACCGGCTATCCACTGTGCGCAACTCTGATGCCATTATGGTGCTGGATCACGGCCGCATTGTAGAGCGGGGCGACCACGAGGATCTCATCCGGCAGCACGGACTCTATTATCAGCTCTATACCGGCGCCTTTGAGCTGGAATAAAAAGAATTTGTACCAAGCACCCCTCTGCGTCCCCGGCATAGTATGAAGTGAGACCGGACCGGAACGGCGGTACTCCCACCGCTCCGCCTCTGGTTTCCATCATCAAACCAGGAGGTACTTCATATGGGGTGCAATAATGGCTGTGGCTTTGGCGGCGGCGGCTGCCTGTGGATCATTCTGATCATTATCCTGCTCTGTTGCTGCTGCGGCGGCGGGAGCTGGGGCGGTTGCGGCTGTGGTGGCTGTGGCTGCAACAACGGCTGCGGGAACAGCTGCTGCTGAGAAGGCAGTACAATAGCCGAACGGCAAACAGGCAGACGTGGCGTGGGGTGTTTTTCCCCACGCCACGTTCCTGTGTATCAAACAAGTGGAAAGGAAGCGGAACACATGCAGAGACGTACAACAGCCCTCTATTTCAGTCCCACGGGCGGGACGCGCACCTATGTCCGGGCTGTGGCGGCAGCTATGCCACACATGGGCGGAGAAGTGGACCTGACCCGGCCGGAGGAGCGGCGCAAAGTTCATATGTTCGGCGCAGATGATGTAGTTGTCCTGGGCGTACCGGTTTATTACGGCCGAGTGCCGGAGGTGCCAGGGCTGCTGGACGGCCTACAGGGGGAGGAGACTCCGGCGGTGCTGCTGGCTGTGTATGGCAACCGGCTCATTGACGACGCGCTGGCGGAGCTGAGCGACCTGTGTGCCGCCCGGGGGTTCCGCCCTCTGGCGGCGGGGGCCTTTGTAGCGCCTCACACATTTTCCGCCAAGGTAGCCGTGGGGCGACCCAACGCAGGGGATCTGGCGGCGGCCGCGGAGCTGGGACGCCGGGCGGCGGAGAAGCTGTCGGGGCCTTGGTGCGCCCCGGAATTGCCCGGGAACCGGCCCTACCGCAGCTTTCAGAGGGCGCCGTTCTACCCAGTGGGGGACGATACCTGCACCCGCTGCGGCTGCTGCGTCGGGGCCTGTCCGGTGGAGGCCATCCATCCTGCCGCGCCCCGTGCGACCGACGGTGAGAAGTGCATCCGCTGCCTGGCCTGTGTCCGGGCTTGCCCGGCGGGCAGCCGACGGGTGGAAGGCCCCGCCTTTGCCGCTACAGCGGCTCATTTGGAGGAGGCATTGACCAAGGGGGACAAGCCGCCCGAGCTGTATCTGTGAAAGTAAACACAGGAGGCACCCCGTGGGGCGCCTCCTGTTTGGTTATTTGGGGGACGCATATGGTCCACGCAGCAGCCGGAAAAGCTGGGGTGACAGCCTCAGATACCGGCAGCCGGAACGGCCGCCCAGGGCCACCTCCCTATGGTGCCAGTATCGAGAAAAGAGTATGGGATGGGCCGATTGGCTGACCCTAGAGGCCTAAGAGACTGGCGGTGATGCCGCCGCCCACATTGCCCGCCGCCGCTGGAGCCAGCTACACCAGCGTATCTGCCGCCACGGGTTCGTCCACGTGGGGCATCCGCTTCATTTCCCGGGTAACTAGGGCTAGGGCCACCACTACTGCCGCGCTGTCGGCGATGGGACCGGCGTACATGACGCCATCAATCCCCAGGAAGAGGGGGAAGATCAAAATCAGAGGAATGAGAAAGATCACCTGCCGGGTGAGGGCGATCAGTGCGCCCCGCTTGGCCTTGCCAATGGAGGTAAAGAAATTGGCCGTAATGGGCTGGAAGGCATTGGCCAGTGTCATAAACATATAAATGCGGAAATACCGCTCGGCGAACTGAAAATACTCCTCGCTGCCAGAGGGGTCGAACAGTGCCACGATCGGCCGGGGAAAGAGCTGAAAGCACACAAAGGCAATGCAACAGATTACGGACGCGGCGACAATGGCCTTTCGGTAGGCCTCACGTACGCGGCTATACTGCCGGGCGCCGTAGTTGTAGCTGAAGATGGGCTGGCAGCCCTGAGAGATACCCAAGGTAAAGCCCAGCATCAGGATGTTGACCTTGGAGATGACCCCAACACACGCCAGGGGAATGTCCTCACCGTAGTGGGAGAGCGCACCGTAGTAGGTCAGGGTATTGTTGAGGGTGATCTGCACCAGGAACATGGCCATCTGATTTAAAAAGGGGGAAACACCCAGGGAGCAGATGGCACGCAGAAGTGGCCCGGAAGGGTGCAGGGAGGCCGCCGTCAGGCGGATGGTACGGATGCGGGTGCGGAACAGATAGTACAGTACCATGACCAGGGAGAGAGCCTGCCCCAATACGGTGGCCAGCGCGCCCCCGGCCACGCCCATGTCCAGACCGAAGATAAACACCGGGTCCAATATGGTGTTGAGTACCGCGCCGGAGAGGGTACAGAGCATGGAGTAGGTGGGACTTCCATCGGCCCGGACCAGGGAACTGGCCCCGGTGGTAAAGGTGACCATAGGCAGGCCGAAGGCGGTAATGCCCGTGTAGATCATGGCGTAGGGCAATACCTCCGGCGTAGCGCCAAACAGGTTGAGGAGTGGGCCTCGGAAAAACAAGGCGATCAGGCCCAGGGTGAGGCTGAACAGCGCAAGACAGGACAGTCCGGTGCCGGCCACCCGGCGAGCCCGTTCCTCATTTCCGGCCCCTAAATTCAGGTTGAAGTTGGCAGCAGTGCCGATGCCCATCATCAGGGCAATGGCGGTGGACACGGTGGTGAAGGGGAAAGCCACATTGGTAGCGGCGTTTCCCAAATATCCCACGCCCTGGCCGATGAAGATCTGATCCACTATATTATAAAGAGAGGTGACCAGATAGGCGACAATGGAAGGGATTGCGAATTTGGGCAGCAGGGTATTGATGGGGAGGGAGCCGAGGGGATTGTGGCTTGAGTTGCTGTCTGGCATACCATTTTCCTCGCTTTCAAATCGCCTGATAATACTCTTATTGTAGTATAAATGCAAAGATTCGTCAAATAAAATCCGGCCCTCCCCAAAATGGGAGTTGCCGGATTTTATATATGGTATACCGGGTGCTGCGTTGATAAACTCATTTCGGACAGGGGGAGGCTGCATCCTCGGCTTCTAAAACGGTACTGTAGTCCTATTGATGGCCGGTAATCCGCAGGAAGTCATGAATGGCCGGCGCCAGGGCGGCAAAGCACGCGCATAGCCGTCTCATACCGCGCTCTCCTCCTTGGGCGGTCGTTCCCTGGTCAGGGGGAAGGAGACGGAGGCGGTGAAGAGATCCGCCTGCGTTTGGACGGAGAAAGTTCCGCCGCAGGCCTCGGTGAAGGTGCGGGCGATGGACAGGCCCAGGCCGCTGCCCCCGTCGGTGCGGCTCTCGTCCCCCCGGACGAACCGCTCGGTGAGATCCACCCCGTCGGGCAGCTCCTCCCGTGATGTGTTGCGGAGCACCGCCGCGGCCTGCCCGTCTGCTGCGGTCAGCTCCAGGTAGATCCGGGAGCCCTCCAGGGAGTACTTGAGGGCGTTGCCGATCAGGTTCTGGAACACCCGGTACAGCCGGTCGCCGTCGGCGGCGATCCAGACCGGGGACTCCGGCAGACGGGGCCGCAGGGCAAGGCCGCTCTCCTCGATGGCCTCACCCATGTCCGCAAGGGTCTGGCGAAGCAGCTTTGCAAAATCAATCGGCTTTATATCTACGCTCAGGTTGCCCGTAGCGGCCTTGCTCACCTCGAACACGTCCCGCACCATGACCTGGAGCCGCTTGGACTTGTCGGAGAGGACACGAATGTAGTCCTGCACATGGTCGGGCAGGCCCTCCTCCTGCTGGAGCAGCTCGGTATAGCTGATGATGGAGGTGAGGGGGGTTTTGAGATCGTGGGAGACGTTTGTGATCAGCTCCACCTTCATCCGCTCGCTCCTCACCTGTTCGGCCAATGCGGTACGCAGACCCTCCTCCATGTGGGAGAGCTGCTCCGCTGCACCGTGGAAATCTGAGTCCGGCGGCAGGGGAGGGGCTCCCTCCAGCCTTCCCGCCCCGGCGGCCTCAATGCAGGCCAGCAGGGCGTCCAGCTCAGCGGCAGAGCGGCGGCTTTCCCTGACCAGCCACACCTGGAGACCGATCAGCACGATCCCGGCCATACAGAGCAGGAGCAGCAGCGGAAGGGGCAGACGGAACACCAGAAAGGCCGGCACGGACAGGGCGCAGAACAGGAAAAAGGGGAGGCAGGCGGCAAACTGCCAGATCATCCGCCGGTCGGCCCGCTGGGCGGCGGGGTGGCGCAGGATCTGCCGCCGGAGCAGGCGCACACAGGCGGCGCACAGGCTCTGCTCCTTGAGGTGTCCGAAATTGTACCGCAGGTCGTTGATATAAAGGTAAGCCCACCACAGGGCCAGGGGGACGGAGAGGTAGCGCACAATGCTGTAGGTGAGCACCTCCCCCATCAGCGCGGCCAGACAGCACATTCCGGCCAGGGCGCACACCCAGAGGAAGGGGACGAGCAGCAGGAGCTTGACCTCCAGCCACACCCGCCCGGTGAACCAGGCGATGGCCCGGTCGGCCCGCACCTTGTGACGGTGCCACACAATGGACAGGGCGGTGAGGGCGATACCCGCCAGGGACGGAAGAAACAGGAAGCAGAAAAAGAAGGCACGGTTCTGTCGGAGAGAACCGACCAGGGAGGCGAGAGACGACGAGCCGGATGCGGGCGGGTGCTCGGCCGCGGCCAGAGAGACGGACACGCCCGCCGGATCCGCGAAGGGGAGGGGGGAGAACTGACTGGAGATGTCGCGGCCGTCCTTGACGGCAGTCACCTTCTCCCCGTCGTAGGTGATCAGAAAATTATACCCGTCGGGCAGCCGGTCGGGAGACAGGGCGTCGGTGTTGGAGAACCTCAGCACTCCATCCGCCCGGACGCGGTAGAGCAGGCCGTCGTCCCAGCCCTCCAGGGGATTTTCCTCCTCCGGGGTATCGGCGGCGGTGGCCAGCTCATAGAGCCGATCCTTGATAAAGCTGTGAAAGCTGTCCGTAGTCTGGTAGTCGGTCCAGAATATGTCGCGCCAGGGGATGTAGAAAGAACCCCTGCTGGCAACGGTCACAATCACAGCCGCCGCTGCGCTGTAGACCAGCAGCGTGACGCCCAGAACGAAGGCCAGAAAGGCCAGGGCGGGCTTAACGCTTCTCGATTTTGTATCCAATGCCCCACACCACCTTCAGATATTCCGGTTCCTTTGGATTGAGCTCGATTTTTTCGCGGATGCGCCGTATGTGTACCATGACGGTGTTCTCTGTGGCATAGGCCTCCTCGTTCCATACCCGTCGGTAGATCTCCTCGGCGGGGAAGACCCGCCCCAGGTTGCGCATGAGCAGATCCACGATTTTCAGCTCCGTGGCCGTCAGCTTCACCGGCTCCCCGTCCACCAGCAGCACCCGCTCCTCCGGGCGGTAGCACAGTCGGCCGTTGACGATCTCTCCGCCCTGGCTCTGGGCGTTCACGTCGCCCAGTTGGGTATAGCGCCGGAGCTGGCTGCGCACCCGGGCCACCAGCTCCTGGGGATGGAAGGGCTTGGCGATGTAGTCGTCCGCCCCCATGGACAGGCCGAGCACCTTGTCCGAGTCCTCGCTCTTGGCGCTGAGCACAATAATGGGCAGGTTGCGCTTTTCCCGGATTTTCATCACCGCCGAAAGCCCGTCCAGCCTTGGCATCATCACGTCGATGACGATCAGCCGCAGGGCGGGGTTTACCGCCTGCTCCAGCGCCTCCATGCCGTTGTAGGCCTTGAGCACCTGATAGCCCTCTTTTTCCAGCAGGATGGCGATGGCACGGACGATTTCGGGATCGTCATCCACCACCAGAATACACTCGTTCACACAAATCCCTCCTATGGACGCTATCTTACCAGCCCTTTCTGTCAAAGAGCGTGAGACAATTCTGACAAATCTCTTACAATCATAGCAGATTTGCCGGGGCCGGGCAATGGAAAACGGCGCGCCCTAAACCGGGC
>NZ_CAXSQB010000040.1:28671-32035 GCF_964239415.1 Clostridium sp. ATCC BAA-442
GCCCCGTTTTTGGGGAGGGAAACAGGTCAGTGCTCCACGGGGATCTCCAGATTTCCAAAGGTGATGGAAACCACCTGTGCGGGGTCGATGAACAGCCGATCGCCGTTGGCATCAATGGTTTGGAATGACACCATAGGCAGAGCAGAGTCCAGATGTCTGCCTCCATGCCAGGTGGTGGTGATATCTGTGCCGTTTGCCAGATGGAGCACCGGAGCGGTACCGTCCCGATAGAGGGAGAAGGCCGCCTCCGCTTCATCTTGGAAATAGACTTGCAGATCCAGGGCTGACAACCGCAGTTCCGCAGGATGCAGGGTGAGCCCGTCTAATTCCAGGACATCATCTAACGGGAGTTTCCACCCGGATGACTTTTCCACCGTAAAAGTGAGCGAAAACGGCTGGTCAGAGAGAATCCGGTCGACGGTATAGGACACCTCCACTTCAAGATAGGGAAGATCTTCCAGGGTAAAGGGGCAGTCATCGAATACCTCCAGAAAGGCCCAGGTGCCATCCTCTAATGCTGCTCCGTGACCGGAGCGGCAAAGATAGCGTGCTCCGGTGCGGGTATCGATGATGGCTTCACAGCTGCTTCTCGTATACGCCAGGTCACCGGAGACGTAGGAGGCATCCTGCGTCACCAGGGCCAGTCCCTCCGAGGTCAAGGCCGCACCGCGAAGTGTCAGGAGGGGAACTCCCTCCACCGTAAACAACGGAAGAGCTGCCCCGCCATTTGCTGCAGTTTGGATAATCTCCTCTACATGATCCACCAGGGGTACGGCAGAGAAGTCCGGAGTCCCCCATTCCGTAAGCGCAGATAGGGAAATAGGGTTGTCACACTGGATACGAATATTTCCGTCATCGTCAAAAAGCCTTACGGCCACTCCATCGGCCGTGAGGGTGATAGGCTTGCCCAAAATGGATGTCTCGGTCAGTGCGCCAGTGTTTTCGTAGCAGATGTAGATGGTTTTTCCGTCAGGGGAGAGCTGGTAGTCGGTGGCGCGGCCAAAATAGTGGCCGTCCACCGTTACTTCCAGATCCATGCTGTTGGTGGTCAGCGATGCCTCTGGATCGATAGGCTCTCCGTCCGCCCGGGTCAGGGCCAGCAGGAGCATAAAATTGCTGTCGTCCACCACCGCCTCCTCCACGGTGAGGGTGTAGTCCCCGGAGGTCTGGCTGGCCCCCACGGTCTGCACGGCGTTCTGGGGCAGGGAGGGGACAAAGTACCGCCACGCCCCGGAAAAGCCCACCGCCGCCGCGCCGATGGTCAGCAGGGCGCACAGCACAGCCGCCGCCGCCAGGGGACGGACGGGCCGGATGCGGCGCGGCTCCTCCGTCCGCCGGAGTGCGGCGGACAGGTCGGCCTCTGGGGTTTCGATCTGAGCGAGGGCGCGGAAAATGCGCTCCTCCTCTGGTGTCCGCTTCATGGAACGACCTCCTTCTGTTCATCCAATTCCGATTCGCTCAGTGCCAGGGCCAGCTTCTTCCGCGCCCGCTCGTATCGCTTGCGCAGGGCGGCGGCGGACGGGCCGTAGATCTGGGACAGCTCCTCATAGGAGCGGCCCTCCATCACCCGTCCGAAGACCAGGCCCCGCTCCTCCGGCGTGAGGACGGACAGGGCCGCCCGCAGCTCCGGCCCGATGTAATCTGGGTTGTACCCGGACGGCGGGGGAGGGGCAAAGAGTTGCCGCCGCCTCTGCCGGAGCAGGTCGATACAGGCGTGATAGGCCAGCTTGTAGAGCCACGCCTCCAGATTGGTGCCCGCCCGGAAGCGGTCGCGGCGACTCCAGGCCCGCAGCAGCGCGTCCTGCACCGCGTCCTGGGCCTCATGGTAGTCACACAGGATATGATGGCAGTACCGCAGCAGGGCCTGTCCATAGCGGGCGATGACTGCCTCCAGACAGGCGCCGTCCCCGATGGGGAACGCCCGGCTCAGCTCCGCCTCGTCCATAGCATCCTCCTCCTTGTCTGCTGGATAGAAAACCGGTTTTCACCCATTATAACGGATATGTTCCGGTTTTTGTGACAGCAAGCGCAAGAAAGGGGGGCGCCAATTCGGCGCCGCCCTTGAGGAGACTAGAGAAACTTCTTCATCTGCTGGATATTGGCCTCTTCGGTTTTCAGCAGCTTGTTGGCCAGATCCCGTACCCGTTCGTCCTTCCCATGGTAGTCGTGCAGGTGCTTGAGGCTCTTGGTCATGCCCATGGTGTTGCCCTGAATCATCATCTCCGCGATCTTGGAGGTAGGGTGGTCAGCCATGGTTTTCATCGCGCTCATCATCTCGGAGGATGCCTTGACCATGGGATTGAGCCCCTTGGGCTCCTGACCACGTTCCCGCAGCATCTTTCCGGTGGCGCCGTAGAGCTTTTCATACTCCGTGAGCTGCTGCTCCAGCGCCTGGTGAAAGGTCTCGTCCTCCGCGTGGGGCAGGACGGACTGAATGCCGTCCCGGCCCATTTCTGTAGTCTGGTAGATATACTGGAGCAATTCCGCTTCTGTCAACATGGAAATCACCTCAGCTTCAGTATGCCATGATGCGCCCCGAATTATAGGTCTCCGACATCCTGGAAATACCCGGACAGCAGGGCAATCAGCTCACTGACCGTGGGACGGGCGGTAAGCGGACGCGGAGAGATGGCCTGCAATAATGGCTGGCCGCCGGAGCGCCAGTATGCGCAGAGCAGGGTGCGTATGTCCCGCTCCACACAGGCTGCCGAGGTTTGAAACGCTGTGGCAACGGCGGGATAAAGACATTTGAATACCTGATATAGGTACTCCGGCTCGGTCTGCACCAATGAGATGGCGCAGGCAAGGTAGGGAAACCCCACATAGTTGCTTGGGAATCCAAGCTGGCGCAGGCGGGCTGCAATTTCCATTTCAGTTCACTCCGGTGTCGTTCTGCTCTAAATGGTCCCCATCCAGGCTGCATTCCAGGCGTTGGATTATGTTTCGGAATTGGGACCGCTGTTCCTCCGGCAGGGCGGAGTAGGTCATGAGTAAGTTGGCATAATAGCGGTTTGTCCCTGTTAGATCCAACTCTATCGGCAGATCCATCAACAGGAGTGCCGGATGGATTTCCAGGGAATTAGCGATTGTGATGAGCGTACTCAGCGTAATATTGTAGTCTCCGCTTTCGATGGCCTGAACCGTGGACTTCCCAACCCGAAGCTTTTCAGAGAATGCCTGGTAGGAGTAGCGGCCGTTCCGGCGGATTTCGGACAGGTTTCTGGAAAATACGTCAAGCTGTTTGTCGAAATTCATAGATTTACCTCCCGTAGATAGTATACGACTACTATTTTAGGGAAAATCGTCGAAAATAGGGTACTGACATGGCGGAAAAACGAACTGACATAATGGAATTCATTATTAG
>NZ_CAXSQB010000041.1:0-11196 GCF_964239415.1 Clostridium sp. ATCC BAA-442
GCCGTCCGTGGACGGCGGGGCGCTCTGTTCAAGAAGGAAGAATCCCGAAATAGTTCAGCAGGGTACAGGTCAGGGCGGCGGCCTCCTCCCGGGTGGTGACGGCGGCCGGGTCAATATCCTCCAGGGGCTCCCACAGCAGGTTGATGGTGTTGCCCAGCAGCCCCTTCTGGCTCAGGGCCAGCAGCCAGACGGAGTCCCTGGCCCAGCCGGAGTAGGAGAGCAGCCCGGCAGCCTCTGCCGCGTCTGTGGGCATCTCTTGCAGGGTGAGGTCCATATACATATTGAGCCGCTGGGACAGCCGGGCCATGATGGTGATGAACTGCTCGTGGCTCACTGGCGCGTCGGGGGCGAAGCGGCCCTCTCCCACGCCCTCCACCAGGCCCAGCCGGGCCACGGCGTTGACGCACAGGCCGTACCAGTCGTCCATGGATACGTCGGTAAACTGGCTCTCGCCGGTGGGAACCCGGCAGTTGAGGGCCTGGGCCAGCAGGGCGCAGAGCTGGGCGCGGGTGAGGGAGCCCTCGGGCTGGAAGGCTCCGCCGCCGGTTCCGGCCAGGATACCGTAGGTGGCCAGCCGGTCGATCTGGGCGGCGTAGGGGGAGCCGGCGGTGTCGGTAAAGCTGCGGTCCCGGTAACTGGTGAGGACATACCGCCCCACCAGCTCCTCCACGGTGGTGTCGGCCCAGCCGTCGGGGCCGCCGGTGCCCTCCAGCACCCGGACGCCGTCGGGCAGAGCCTCCAGCAGAGCGGTAAAGGCGTCCCGGTGTGCTTCACTCAGGGCGGTGTCCAGCTCCACATACCAGCGCCAGTTGAAGTCGATACGCAGATAGCCCTCCGTGGAGCCCTTGGGGCTGGAGGCGGAGAGAAGGGTGGCGACCTCGGGGGCCAGATCGGGGTCCACCAGCAGGTGGGGGATCAGGCCAACGGTGTCGGTGGTGGAGCCGGAGGGGGCGTAGAAGCGGTAACTGGTGATCTTGATGGCGTCCCCGTCGGGGAAGTAGTCGGGCAGGGCGCGTTGGTCCAGAACCGTCTGGGCCACTCCCTTGCCGAAGGTGCGCCCGCCCACCAGGATGCCGGTATTGGTGTCCCGGATGTCGGAGGCGAACAGCTCGGAGGCGCTGGCGGTCTCCCCGTCGGTGAGGACGATGACGGGGGAGAGGGTGCGGGCGTCGTCGTTGCTGCCATACGCGCCGTAGGCGCCGGTGCTGTCCTTGAGGTAGGCCAGCACGCCGGAGCCGGTGAAGCAGCCCGCCGCGCCCATGGCCGCGTCTACCTCACCGCCGCCGTTGCCCCGGAGATCGACGATCCAGTGGTCAGCTCCGGCGGCGGTGTCCTCCATGCCGCTGACGAAGTGGGCCACCGTCTCGCCGCCGAAGGTGTCGCAGTCGATGTAGCCGATGTGGCCGTCCCACAGCTCGGTATAGGTGGCGGGGACGGTGATGGCCCGGCGGGTGAGGACGGCGGTGTACTCCGCCCCGTCCCGCCGGTAGGACAGTTCCACCCGGGTGCCGGGGTCGCCCTTGAGCCAGGCGGCCACAGTACCCGCGTCCTGCCCGGCGGTGGAGCGGCCGTCCACGGCGGTGACCAGATCACCGGGCTGGAGGCCGGCGTCGGCGGCAGGGGTGTTCTCATAGACCCGCTGGATCAGCGGCCCGTCCGCCGTGACCAGCGAGTAGATGCCTACGCCCACGGTATCCGTATCGGACATGGAGCCGGTAAAGGCCCCGTACTCCTCGGGAGAGAAGTAGGTGGTGTAGGGGTCGCCCAGGGCCTCCAGCATGGCCTGGATGGTGTTCTGGTCCAGAACGTCCTCGGGGACCTCGTCGATGTAATAGTCCTGTAGCAGCTCCCGGGCCTGATCGGGGGTGAGGGCCTGGGCGGCGGGAGAGAGGAGCAGGGTCAGGGCCAGGGGGAGGGCAAACAGGCGGCTGAGCGGCATACGCTTCATAGGAGGGCCTCCTTGGACAAATATGTTATGTAACCCAATTCTACGACAAAATGGGAGCGGGCGCAAGGCCCACTCCCATTTTGTATCTATTTGTCATTTTTACGCCTGCGCCCCGCGCTCCGGTATTATGTCATCCGGCGCCCTCGTGGGCCAGAATCCAGCGGGCGATATCCGCGATCACCTGGGAATCCACGGCCTGGGGCTGCTGGTACTCGTGCAAAACCTCCGCGATGGCGCCGGTGGGGGATGGCATGAACAGGTGGTTCAGGCCGGGGTACAGATGGAAGGCGGCGTCAGGGTGGGCGGCCAGAAGGGCCTCGTAACGGCGGAAGTCCCGCTCCACCGACAGATGGGCGTCCCGGTCGCCCTGGAGCACCAGAACGGGCTTGGTCAGGCGGCGGAGGTACTCCTCCGGGGGGTGTGTCAGGATCTCCTTAAAGTACCACGCCCAGAGGTTCCCCAGAATGTGGGTGTGCTGGGCGTCCTCCTCCGCCATGCGGGGGAGGGCGGCGAACTGCTCCCGCAGGGCCTGAACCAGAGGCGCGGCGGCGGCGCGCTGCTCCGGGGGCATGGCCGCCAGAGAGGCCTCGTTCTGCTCCAGGATCAGGGCGTCCAGAGTGCGGGGGGTGCCCGCCCAGAAGATGAGCCCGGCGAAGGCGCCGCCCTCCGCGTCGATGCGGGGGGCCAGCATGCCGCCCATGCTGTGCCCCAGGAGATAGACCCGGTCCGGGCGGATCAGGGGTTCTGCCCGCAGCAGGGCGGCGGCGCACAGGGCGTCCCGGATGACCTCCTCCTCCACGCTGAGGCGGCCCTGAAGGGCGTCGGCCAGCCGCTTCCCGTGGGCAAAGGTGCGCTTGTCGTAGCGGAGGCTGGCCACCCCGAGGTCGGCCCGCCCGACGGCCAGATCCCGGAAGGGGCGGTTTGGACCCACGGCCTCGTCCCTGTCCTGAGGGCCGGAACCGTGGACCAGCAGGACGGCGGGAAAGGGGCCCGCGCCGTCGGGGAGGGTGAGCAGGCCGGGGAGGGGATAATCCGCGTCGGCGGCCACAGTGATGGGAAGGGTGCGCATGAGACGGCCTCCTTTCATATAGGGCGGAGGTGCGCCTACGCCTCGCCCGCGATGCGCACGGCGGTGCCGTAGGCGGTGATCTCCGCCGCCCCCTGCATGACGGAGGCGGAGGTGTAGCGGATGCCGATGACCGCGTCCGCCCCCATGGCCTCCGCGTCGTCCACCATGCGCTTGGTGGCGATCTGCCGGGCCTCGGTGAGCATCTGGGTGTAGCTCTCGATTTCGCCGCCCACCAGGGTCTTCATGCCCGCCATAAAGTCCTTGCCGAAGTTCTTGGACTGGACCACGCTGCCCTTGGCGATGCCCAGGGCCTCGATTTTCTTGCCGGGAATATACTCAATATTTAGAAGCAGCATCTTCTTCTCCTCCTCGAATCTGTTTGATGCGCTGCCACAGGGCCAGCAACACGCCGATGATGACCACGCCGGGAATGGCGAGCAGAAAGAGCATCAGCCCCAGGGGCGGGGCCTCCGCCGGCTCCACCGTCAGGCCCCAGACCATCAGGGCGATGAGGCCGCCCATCAGGGCCACGAAGACCAGGGCGGCGGCCACCGTCCCGCCGTAGCGGGTGACAATGTCGTTTTTTCGGATGTTCATAAACTGCGTTCCTCCCTCCTCCATCCGCTCCATCTTCTCCAGCCAGCGGCCCGCGTCCAGGCTGGCCAATTGCTCGCCCGACTCCGCCAGCTCCTGGCAGAGGGAGCGCATGGTGGCCAGATTGTCCTGGGCCCGCTCCAACTGGATGATGTGCCGCCGCACGCCGTCGGTGAGGGTCAGGGTGCCCTGCTGCATCCTCCGAATCTCCTCCAGGGGGACGTCCAGCTTCCGCAGCAGCTTGATCTTCCGCAGGGCCTCCACGTCCGCCTCGCTGTAGTCCCGGTAGCCGTTGTCCGTCCGGCCGGGGGAGAGAAGCCCCTCCTTTTCATAGAAGCGGATGTTTCGCTTTGTGACGCCGACCAGCTGCTCGACCTCGTTGATCTTCACTGTGTATCACCTCTGACAGCCCTACCATACACCCTCTACCGGGTGGAAGGTCAAGAAAAATCTTTCTGAAACCGTAGTATACACCGGCGGGAGGGAAATTACCACCCTCCGTCCCGATGAACGGGCTGGGTACCGGCAGATCCTCTCACGGTTCTGGGTAACTGTGGGGGCGGTCCTGGTGGTCGTCTCAATGCCCCTGCGCTGGGGAAATCCTCTCCGGGCGGGGACAAGCCCCGCCCCTACGTTCCAGCGCCGTTCCCCGGTTTTCTCACATACAGGCCGGTGCGGCGGGGGCGTTACAGAGTAAGCCCCCGCCGCCGGAAAGCAACCGGTAGAACAACTTGGGGGAAGTTCCAAGAAGGGGGAATCGCAATTCCCCCTTCTTGGCCGTTTCAAGGGGTGGATTGTTAAGGCGGGGGAAATCGGAATCCCCCGCCTTAACCGGCTCTTTCGCCCCTTTCTGGCCGCCCAGAAAGGGGCCCGCCGGAGGCATGACAAGAAAGCAGATACAAAAATGGTTTCCATGGAAGGCGCGCCAGCCTGGCACAAGGCGGGCCGATGTGGGCAGAAGGTGAATTGCCCCAGAGGGGCAAGAGAGGCCGCCCTGGGGCGTCGGCCCCTACATTGGGCGATAAGGCGGCGCTAGGTTTGCTGAAGTGAGGCGGCAGCCCACGTACCCTTGCGGCAGTATCATATATTTGGTATAATAAAGCCGTATGGCGTGAAAATGCCCTGGAAATGCTACCGAATGGTAGTGTTTCTGTGGGTGATACTATGTATTTTCGCCGCATTTCCGACCTGCGTGTGGATCACGACCTGACACAGCGCAAAGTGGCAGACTATTTAAATATGAATCTGGAGGTCTACCGCCGCTACGAGAAGGGACTCCGGGAGATTCCGGTGTGGGCCCTGGTCAAGCTGGCGGAGCTCTACCACACCAGCACCGACTATCTGTTGGGCCGGACAGACAATCCCTCTCCGCCCCATGCGTAAGCTGGCCTGGTTTGCCGCTTCCTGTTCGGCGGCGGTGTTCCTGGCGGTCTATGTGCTGCCGGAGGGGGCGCTGGTTCCGCTGGGGGAGGTGTGCGCCCTGGCGGCGCTGGCCGGGCTGACCCTCCGGGGAGACCGCCGCCGGCGGGTGCTTTTGGCGGGCTTTGGCCTGGCCGCGGGCCTGCTGTGGACGGCGGCCTACGGCGCGCTGTTCCAGGCCCCCGCCCGCGCTCTGGCGGGGTATGAGGGGCCGGTGGAGGTGACGGTGGCCGACTGGCCCCAGTCCACGGCCTACGGCAGCTCGGTGCTGGTGCGCCTCCACCCGGTGGAAGGTTGGCCGGTCAGGACCCTTCTCTATCTGGACGCCCCCGCGCCCGACCTGCGGCCCGGCGATGGGCTGACCGTCCAGGCCCGGCTCCGGGCGGCGGATACCATCACGGGGGAGTCTACCGACTATTATTACGCCAAGGGCGTCCGCCTGATCGCCTACGGCGAGGGGGAGGGGGAGACGGTCCGCCCCGGCCGGCCGCCCCTGTGGACATGGCCTGCCTATGTGCCCAAGGCCCTCAAGGACCGTGTGGCCGCCGCCTTCCCGGAGGAGGCCGCGCCCCTGGTCACCGCCCTGCTTACCGGGGACAGGTCCGGGCTGTCCGACGGGGACTATGCCGCCCTCCGCCGGTCGGGGCTGGCCCATGTCATAGCCGTCTCCGGCCTCCACGTCTCCTTCCTGGCGGGGCTGGCGGCCGCCCTGCTGGGGGCCCGGCGGCGGCGTACCGCCGTGTGCACCATCGCCTTGCTGCTCTGTTTCGCGGCGGTGGTGGGAAACACCCCCTCCGTCCTGCGGGCGGTCTTCATGCAGTCCATGCTTCTGCTGGCGCCCCTGCTGGGGCGGGAGGAGGACAAGCCCACCTCCCTGTGCGCCGTTCTCATGCTCCTGCTGCTCCAAAATCCCTACGCCGCCGCGTCGGTGTCCCTTCAACTGTCCTTTGCCGCCGTGGCGGGGATCTACCTCTTTTCCGGGCCTCTCACCGAGCGGTGGACGGCCAGGCTCCCCGCCAGGCCCAAGGGCTTCTGGGCCAAAACCGGCTGTCTGGCCGCCCGGTTTGTCCTGTCCAGCCTGGCGGTGAGTCTGGGGGCCATTGCCTTCACCACGCCCCTGACCGCCTGGCACTTCCAGTCGGTCTCCCTGGCGGGGCCGCTGGCCAACCTGCTCTGCCTGTGGGCGGTGTCCCTGGCCTTCCTGGGCGGGCTGGCGGCGGCGGTGCTGGGGGTGTTTCTCCCCGGCCCGGCGGCCCTGCTGGCCCTCCCGGCGGCGCTCCCCGCGCTCTATGTCCAGCGGATGGCGGACGCCCTGGCGGCGCTGCCCTTCGCCGCGCTTTCCACCCAGTCGGTATACTTGAAGCTTTGGCTGGCGCTGGTCTACGCCCTGCTGCTGCTCTATCTGCTCGGGCGGGGGGAGAAAAAGCGGCCTCTGGTACCCCTGGGCCTGGGGACGGCCGGACTGTGCGCGGCCCTGGTGTTCCAGGCCGCGTCCCACACCGCCGGGCGGCTCACCGTCTCGGTGCTGGACGTGGGACAGGGCCTGTCGGTGGCTCTGCTCTCCGGCGGGCGCGCCGCCCTGGTGGACTGCGGCGGCACCGGGGCGGACAACCCCGGCGACACCGCCGCCGACTACTTCCAGTCCCTGGGCCTGAGCCGGATTGATCTGGTGGTGCTCACCCACTACCACGAGGATCACGCCGGCGGCATCCCGGAGCTGCTGGAGCGGCTGGAGGTGGGGCTGCTGGTGCTCCCCGACGTGGAGGAGGACGACCCCCTCCGCCGGGAGATCACGGCGCTGGCGGAGGAAAAGGGGATTGAGACCCTCTTTCTGGCGGAGGATGCCGACGTGACCTTTGGGGAGTCCGCCCTGCGCATTTACGCGCCCCTGGGCAGCGGCGGGGCCAACGAGGAGGGCCTCTCCGTCCTGTGCACCGCCGGAGACTTCGACGGGCTGATCACCGGCGACATGAATGACACGGTGGAGAAGCGGCTGATCAAATATGGGTCGCTCCCCGATCTCGAGCTGCTGGTGGCGGGGCACCACGGCTCCAAATATGCCACCTCGGAGGAGCTGCTGCTGGCGACGAAGCCGGAGCTGGCGGTGATCTCCGTGGGCTACAACACTTACGGGCACCCCGCGCCCGAGACCCTGGAGCGCCTGGCCGCCGCCGGCTGCGCGATCTACCGCACCGACTGGTCGGGCACCGTCACCATCACCGCAAAGTAAGGAGAATTGCCATGCCGCCCAAAGCAAAGCCGGACACTGCGGCCTACCAGAAGCTGAAAAAGGACATCAAGGAGGGCACCATCGGCACCCTCTACGTGTTTCACGGGGAGGAGGCCTATCTGCGGGACTTCTACCTGGGGCAGCTGAAAAAGAAGCTCCTGCCCGCCGGAATGGAGGAGTTCAACCTCCACACCCTCAGTGGAAAGGAGTTTGACGTCAAAACCCTGGCCCAGCTGGTGGACTGCCTGCCCATGATGAGCGAGCGTACCCTCATCGTGGTCAACGACTACGATATTTACAAGGGGGACAAGGACGCCCTGGCGGCGGTGCTGCGGGAGCTGCCCGACTACGTCTGCCTGGTGTTTGTCTACGATCTCATCGAGTACAAGGCCGACGCCCGCACCAAGCTGGCCGCCCTGCTCAAGGAGAAGGGAAGCGTGGTGCCCTTCAACCGCCAGGGGCAGGGGGATCTGGTGGACTGGATCTCCCGCCGCTTCAAGGCCATGGACCACGACATCGGCACCGAGGACGCCAAGTACCTGATCTTCCTGTGCGGCGATCTGATGAACAACCTGATCTCCGAGATCGGGAAAATCGGTTCCTACGCCGCCCACCACCGGGTGACCCGGCAGGATATCGACGCCGTGGCCACCCCCCAGCTGGACGCGGTGGTGTTCCAGATGACCGACGCCATCGCCGCCGGGAACTTCGACAAGGCGGCGGAGGTGCTGGGGGAGCTGCTCCACATGCAGGAGGCCCCCATCAAGCTGCTGGCGGTGCTGGGCAAGCAGCTCCGCCAGCTCTACACCGCCCGCCTGGCCATCGAGCACAGAAAGGGCGTGCCCTATCTCATGGAGCTGTGGGGCATGCGCTCGGCCTACCCGGCGGAGCGGCTCATGCAGTCCGCCCGGCGCTTTTCCCTGCCCTGGTGCCGCCGGGCGGTGCTCCGCTGCGGCCAGACCGATCTGGCCATGAAGTCCACCGGGGCGGACGGCGAGGAGCTGCTAATCGGCCTGCTCATGGAGCTGGCCGTCAAGAAAGGAGCGTAAGCAAATGAAAAAGAAGACGCTGTTGGGAGTGGCCGCCGCTGCGGCCGGGGGGGCCGCGGGCTGGTATCTGGCCGCCGGCGGCCGCAAAAACCAGATCGAGCACATCCGCCGGGAGGCCAAGCGCCTGCTGGCGGTGCGGTGGGACGAGCTGGCCGCCCTGCGCTCCGCTGCGGAGGAGGGAGAGCTGGACGCCGGCGCCCTGGGGCCGGTACCCCTGGACGGGGCGGCGCTGGAGTCCGTCCGGATGGAGGACGGGGCCGCGGTGCTCTCCCTGCGGGGGGAGAAGGCGGCGGCCTGGCTGTCCAGCGAGCCGCTGGACCGGCTGGGGGTGTACTCCGTGCCCTGGCGGGGGAGCGCCCGGCCCGGCGTGCTCTACACCGAATATCTGGGCTCCGGATGGTACGCGGGCTACGCCTGCCTGGGGTGGGGCTGACATGCTGCGCATCAGGGAGGCCATCGTGGTCGAGGGCCGTTACGACAAGAACACCCTCTCCCAGATGGTGGACACGGTGATCGTGGAGACCTCCGGCTTCGGTATTTTCAAGGATAAGGAACGCCTGGCCCTCCTGCGCCGCCTGGCGGAAAAGCGGGGCCTGATCGTCCTCACCGACCCGGACGGAGCGGGCTTTGTCATCCGCAGCCACCTGAAGGGGAGCATCCCGCCCGAGCAGGTGAAGCACGCCTATGTGCCCGACGTGTACGGCAAGGAGCGCCGCAAGCGCCGGGGTGGCAAGGAGGGCAAGCTGGGGGTGGAGGGTATGCGCCCCGAGGTGCTGGAGGCGGCGTTGCGCCGTGCGGGGGCCACCTTCCTGGACGAGACGGGGGAGGCCGCCCCCAAACGCCAGGCCATCACCAAGGCAGATCTGATGGCGCTGGGCCTGTCCGGCGGGCCGGGGGCGGCGGAGCGGCGGAAGGAGCTGCTCCACCGGCTGGAGCTGCCCGAACGGCTCTCCCCCAACGCCCTGCTGGAGGTGCTCAACGCCCTGTTTACGTTTGGGGAGCTGGAGGATACGGTTCGGGGAGCAGATGCGAAAAAATTTTCCTGAAATTCGAAAAAAGGACTTGACGAAAAAGTTAAGTTGTGCTATCTTATAAACAGAAATGATAATCATTACTGATTAGAACTTCTGCCACATAGCAATAAAATATCATTATTAGAATAAACAGGAGGAATTACATCATGAAAAAGTGGGTTTGCTCTGTCTGTGGTTACGTCCATGAGGGAGATTCCGCTCCCGACTTCTGCCCCATCTGCAAGGCCCCCAAGGAGAAGTTTGTGCTCCAGGGCGGCGACAAGACCTGGGCCGCCGAGCACGTGGTGGGCGTGGCCAAGGGCGCTCCCGAGGAGATCCTCCAGGGCCTGCGCGAGAACTTCCAGGGTGAGTGCTCCGAGGTCGGTATGTACCTGGCTATGAGCCGTGTGGCCCACCGTGAGGGCTATCCCGAGATCGGCCTGTATTGGGAGAAGGCCGCTCTGGAGGAGGCTGAGCACGCCGCCAAGTTCGCCGAGCTGCTGGGAGAGGTGCTGACCGACTCCACCAAGAAGAACCTGGAGATGCGTGTGGATGCCGAGAACGGCGCCACCATGGGCAAGTTTGAGCTGGCCAAGAAGGCCAAGGAGCTGAACCTGGACGCCATCCACGATACCGTCCACGAGATGGCCCGCGACGAGGCCCGCCACGGCAAGGCTTTCGAGGGCCTGCTGAAGCGCTACTTCGGCTAATCAAGCAGAATACGGAAAAGGGCGGAGCCTTCGCTCCGCCCTTTCTGATTGTATGAACCGGCGATAGGCGGCGGACCCAATTCCGGTATCCGCTGTGATAGGAGTATGTACGGATGAATAAAAAAGAGATTTTACTGGCGCGGCATTTTGCGACGTTGGCCATGGTCTATGCGGTGATTGCCATGGCATTGGGCGTATTTTATAGGGAGTTTACCAAATTCAGCGGCTTTGCGGGCAGAACCTCTCTGTCTTTCCTGCATACCCACTATTTTGCACTGGGAATGGTGTTTTTTCTTATCCTGATGCTGCTGGAAAAGACATTTGCCTTCTCAAGCCGAAACAGCGGGAAGTTCCTGCTGGTCTATCAACTAGGTCTCAATATCACAGGGCTGGGATTCTTTCTGCGGGGGATGAGCCAGGTGCTGGGAAATGAGTTGAGCCGAGGAATGGATGCCTCCATTTCCGGAATCTCGGGCATTGGTCATATTTTGCTGGGTATCGGCATGCTCTCTCTGCTTTTGCAGGTTCGGAGGGCGGCAGACGGAACCAGTGCCGGACAGAACCAGGACGGCGCGCTGCGGGGCTGATGTTCCGCAGCGCGCTTTTTCTAGTTTGGCGGCCGGAAGCCTATTGACCCGGGAAATGGGATCCACTATGATGGAGGAAGAACATGGGAGGAGGGATTATATGCCCAACAACGGGAACAACTTCCGGCATGCTCTGGCAGAGTATATCCGAGGCTGGGGCGAAGGACTGGCGGTCGAGGAGGAGAAATACATCGGCTGGCGCTTTATCGGCACACCCCGTAAGCTGGATATCGTGATCATGAACCCCCAGAACTGCCGCTCCATGGCCATCGAGGCCAAGCTCCAGGAGACTAGCGGTTCGGCTTTCGAGAAGCTGAGCTACGCCCTGGACGACTGTATGGCGGCCCCCATCCCGTCCATTATTGTCTTTTCGGGGCGGTATATCCGGGACGACATGAAGGCCAAGCTGATTTCCTCCGGTCATGGTATTGAAGTGGGCTATGAAAACGGGGCGATTGCGGACCGGTATGAGCTGCTCAAGCAGCGCATTTACATCGAACTGGGGATGAATTATTTCCCCTTCCTCCGTCCATAGCCGTACAGAAGGGGAAAAGGGGGGGGGGGGGGGGGGGGGGGG
>NZ_CAXSQB010000041.1:11206-31174 GCF_964239415.1 Clostridium sp. ATCC BAA-442
CCCCCCCCCCCCCCCCCCCCCACGGCCTTGAAATTCCGATGCTGGGACGTATGGGAAGGGAACAGGCGCCTTACGCGCCGTGCCGGTCGAAACGGATATCAAAATACTGCTTCGCAATATCGGGGTGGTCGTGCTCGAACTCAGACATGTAGCGGAAAGCAGAGCTGGTCAGGCCGTTGGCCTCGCAGAACTGCCGGAAGCTCTTCTTCTTGAGAAAGCTGGGTTGGTTGCACCAGCGGGCCAGGGTGATGAACATCCCTTTGTAAGGAGAGCGGTTGTAGTACTCGTGGCGCATGATGTAGGGCAGGCACTGGTACTCCATCAGGATACGGATGCGCTCAAAGATGGAGGCGATCTCCTCCGCGCCCTGGGACTCATAGCCGGAGAGCACGTAGAGCTTGGTGGACTTGTCGGAGTGTCTCCGCCAAATTTTCAGGCCGCGCACCACCTGCTCGGCCTCGTTGATGTGGTCGAAGGCGAAGATATAGTCCCCGTGATACTTCACGTTCGCCAGCCGCCTGGCCTTCTCCTCGGTCATCAGACGCACATCCAGGCCCTGGCGGAACTGAAAGCGGCGGCCGGTTTCATCCAGCTCGTCCAGCACCTCCTGCCATTTGGGAAAGCCGAAAAACTGGTCGTCCCACAGGTATATGTGCTTGCGGGAGGGGTCGAAGAACTCCTTCACCGGAGAGTGGCGGAACACATGGTCATACTTCTGGTTGACACAGAAGGGGCACTTGCGGAAGCAGCCCCGGGTGGTAAAGCCGATGCTGTAGTCCATGTAGTCGCTGTAGGTCTGGGGCTTGATGCCCCGGGCGATCTGCCTGCCCACATATTCGTCGTAGAGGTGGTAGTCGGGCATATGGTGTTCGACCTCCAGGGGAAGGTCCGGGGCGGTCATCCAGAAAAAGCCGGTGCCTCCAATGTGCAGATTGGGGTAGTTCTTGGGATCAATGGGTACGTTGGTAAAATCAAATACCCGGGAAAGATATACCTCGTCGTATTTGGGAATGGAGTAGTAATCCTCCAGCAGGGTGACGTCGTTGCCCAGCTCCTTTTGATAGCCGCTGATTTTCATGAGAGCCAGGTTGGGGTGACGGGTCCCGTTATCGAGCAGATCCGCGTCGATAATTCCGATTGTCTTGGGCATGTTTTCACCGTCCTTCCGACCCAGTATAGCAAAAGTCGATCGACCTGTCAATCCGGGATCTCTCTGGATCATTTTAAAAATGATCCGAAGAGATCAAAGCGAAAATGGTCCGGTTTATAGGACGGATGCACCTTAACGGACGTTTTACTTGCAATCTGCGCCGGACGGGCTTATAATAAAAAAGCAAATGACAATACTGGAAAAGGAGTGATATGCGCTGTGAGCGGTGACCCTGTGAGTCGAGAATGTCCCATATGGAGCGCGGCGCATTGGCTCTGCGGCTGACCGGCCCGTCCGGTAGACCCGCACGCCGTGTCGCCGCTTGGCCTGTGCAGGAAGGATATTTTCCGCACAGGCGGCAAAGACAAATGCGTGCGGGGATTTTTATACCCTTTTGAGGGGCCCGCGCCGAGAAAGGCGTGAGATCGTTGCTCTCTATTTTTAAAACGATTCAAGGAAAAATGACCCGGCTGGATTCCGTGCAGGACGGCTGCTGGGTGAACCTGACCTATCCCAGCGAGGACGAGCTGAACACCGTAGCGGTGACGTTGGGTGTGGAGCCCTCCTTCCTCCGGGCCGCCCTGGACGAGGAGGAGACCTCCCGGATCGACACCGAGGACGGACAGACCCTCATCATCATCGATGTGCCAGCCGTGGAGAAGGATGACGCGGTGGTGTACTCCACTCTGCCCCTGGGCATCATCGTCACCGACAAGCACATCATCACCGTCTGCCTGAAGGAGACCTCCATTCTGAAGGACTTCCAGGACGGACTGGTGCGGTTTGCCGAGACCCAGAAGCGCACCAGCTTCATTCTCTATATGCTGTTGCAGGTTGCCAAACGCTTCCTTCAGTACCTGAAGCAGATTGACAAGATCTACAACTACATGGAGCGGCAGCTCTACAAGTCCCAGCGAAACAAGGAGCTCATTCAGCTCCTGGATCTGGAAAAGTCACTGGTCTACTTCAACACCTCGCTCAAGGCCAATGAGGTGACCCTGGAGAAGATTCTCCGGGGCCGCATCATCACCCTATATGAAGAGGACCACGACCTGCTGGAGGACGTGCTCATTGAGGTGCGCCAGGCCATCGAGATGGCTAACATCTACTCCTCCATCATCTCTGGCATGATGGACGCTTTCGCCTCCGTCATCTCCAACAATCTGAACGTGATCATGAAGGTGCTGACCTCCATCACCATCCTGCTGACCATCCCAAATATCTTCTTCAGTTTCTACGGGATGAACGTAGCCAATCTGCCCCTGGACCAGTTCTGGTGGTTCCCGCTGGCCCTGTCCGGCGTGGTGATCCTGGTGGTGGCTATTATTCTGAAAAAACGGGATCTCTTCTGAAGAAACGGTGGACCAACTCCACCGTTTTTTGAATCAAACTTTATGTGTGGATTCATATTCTGGTAACAATTACATGTTATACTGGATTATATTGGAGAGATGCACATTTCACAAAGGCGTTCTGCGGTACGCAAGGCAGAGCGGAAGAATGGAGGTTTTCTATGGCGAGCAATCCAAACTACTGCGATATCACCCCTGAGATTGAAGCGCTGGCGGCCCAGTCCCTGCAAAACAGCAGCATTGACGCGGGGGACTATGTGAGATACGACGTCAAGCGCGGCCTCCGCGACCTCAACGGCAAGGGCGTTCTGGCGGGCCTGACCGAGATCTCCGACATCATCGCCAAAAAAATGGTGGATGGGCAGGAGATCCCCTGCGACGGCAAGCTCTACTACCGCGGCATCGATGTAGAGAAGCTGGTGGCGGGGGCGCTGAAGGAGGGGAGGTTCGGCTTTGAGGAGACCGCCTATCTGCTCCTGCTGGGCCGCCTGCCCAACGCGGCGGAGCTGGAGAGCTTTAAAAACCAGCTGGCCTACTACCGTACCCTGCCCGGCAACTTCGTGCGGGATGTCATTCTGAAGGCGCCCAGCCAGGATATTATGAATTCCCTGGCCCGCAGCGTGCTGAACTTGGCCTCCTATGACGAGCGGTGCGACGATATCTCCCTGCCCAACGTCATGCGCCAGTGTCTCCAGCTCATCGCCCTGTTCCCGGTACTCAGCGTCTACGGCTACCAGGCCTACACCTACAAGAGCGGGAACAGCCTTTACATACACGCCCCCCAGCCGGAGCTGTCCACGGCGGAGAACATCCTCTCCCTGCTGCGGCCTGACTCCTCCTACTCCTTCTGGGAGGCCCACGTGCTGGACATCTGCCTCACCCTCCACGCCGAGCACGGCGGCGGCAACAACTCCACCTTCACCACCCATGTGGTCACCTCCTCCGGGACGGACACCTACTCCTGCATGGCGGCCGCCCTGGCCTCACTGAAGGGGCCCAAGCACGGCGGCGCCAACATCAAGGTCATTCGAATGTTTGAGGACATGAAAGAGCAGGTGAAGGACTGGAAGGACGAGGACGAGGTGCGCCATTACCTCCAGGCCCTGCTGGACAAGCAGGCCTTCGACAAGGCGGGCCTCATCTACGGCATGGGCCACGCGGTCTACTCCCTGTCCGACCCCCGCGCCAACCTGCTCCACTCCTTTGTGGAGAAGCTGTCCCGGGAGAAGGGCCGTACGGAGGAGTATGAGCTGTACTCCCTGGTGGAGCGGCTGGGCCCCGAGATCATCGCCGGTGAGCGGAAGATGTATAAGGGCGTATCCGCCAATGTGGACTTTTATTCCGGTTTTGTCTACCACATGCTGGATCTGCCCCTGGAGCTCTATACCCCCCTCTTTGCCATGGCCCGGGTGGCCGGATGGAGCGCCCACCGTATCGAGGAGCTCATCAACATGGGCAAAATCATCCGCCCGGCCTACAAGTATGTGGGGAACCACGCGGATTATGCGCCGCTTGCGGAGCGGTGACCTCAAATCCATCCGAAAGAAGTGTGTTCGGAGATGAAGTTTACACTGGTAAAGGGCGTGCCTGAGCGGCTCGAGGAGTATCGGGAGGTCTTTTATGGCTCCAAGCTGTACGACGCCTACTTCGCCGAGGGGGACAGCCTGAATGAGAACCTGCTCCGTGCGATGGCGGACGGCGATCTCTATGTAGCCATGAGCCCTGGGGACGAGGCCGTGGGCGTCATGTATATGACCCGGAACGGCCTGGCCGGCCTGCCCTATCTGAATCTGCTGGGTGTGAAAAAGAAGTACCGGGGCCAGGGCATCGGCACGGATCTGGTCAAAATTTTCATCGGGGTTATGGAGGAAAAGAACTATCCCAATATGTTCATCATGACCAGCCAGTTCAATACGGGGGCCAAGCGGCTCTATCAGTCCCTGGGCTTCCAGCCCAAGTGCCTGCTGCACGATGTGATTCGCAAGGGCGTGTCCGAGTGGCTCTTCATGCGACCCAACCGGAAGCTGGCGTAAAGAACATAAAGAGGAATCCCCCGGCTGCGCCGGGGGATTCCTCTTTATTTGATCCGGCGCACCTCCAGATAGTAGTGCTCCTGGTCCGGGGCCAGCGGCACGGAAGTAAGTCCCGCCGCCAGATCAAAGCCGAAGTTCTGACGGACGATGGCAATCTGCTCCGTGTGGGCCAGCGCGGCGGTCTGGCGCGTGAAGGAGAGGGCGGAACCCAGCCGCGTAACCAGATCATAGCCGTAAATGCCCCGGTTCTCCGTGTGGGCGCAGGCGAAGTCAAAGCTGGCCTCCTTGGGCAGGGCGGCCTCCACCTGGACGCTTTCCCCGGCGGGAATCGTGAGGGCGGCCTCCGTATAGAAGATGCGCTCCTGTATGTTGACCCAGGAGAACACATCCTCCAGCATGGTCATGTCTGCCGGCACCGCCGTGCCCAAGCCCCGGCAAAGGGTGTCAAAAAATACCTCCCTGGAGAGGGAAGCGGCGTCCGTCTCGCCGCCGTACTTGTGGACCAGGGTATCCGGGGAGGGACAGAGGGCGTTCAGCACTTCCCTCAGAGTGGACTCGTACCGGGTGACGGCGGCGCTCACTCCGTCCAGCTCCCCGCCGGGGTCGCAGCCCCCGTCCCGGAAGCCCTGTAGGGTGTAGTCCTCCAGAGCGCCGCCCACCGCGATGAGCAGACGGGGGTCCTGGGCGTGGGGGGAGTCCGGCTCGGGCAGGGAGAAGCTGCGCCGGGCCCACCCCGCCTCCCGGTCAATGGAGCTGCCGTGAAAGCCGTAAGTCAGCACGGCGGGGGCGTCCTCCGACCAGGGGTAGGTCACCGCCAGGGTGGGGGCCGCGGCGTCGCTCTCCGGCCGGGTGAGGTCGGTGAAGGCGTAGACCGTCACCGGCGTGTCCAGGGCGGGGATCTCGGCGTGGGCCGCCGCAAGATCGTCCCCCTCCACCAGGGCGGCGTACTCCTCCCAGGACTCCAGACTCTGGCTCCCGCCCACGCCGGGGCGGATGACGGCGTCCAGCGCCGTACCGTCCGCCGTCAGGGTGGGGGGATAGAGGGCGTAGAAGCTGCCGGAAAAGGGGTAGACCAGGGTGACACTCTGGTCGGTGTCGGTGGGGTTGGTGAGCACATAGGAGTCGGTGACGTCGATGTCGGTGGTGTGCCCGTCGCCCCAGGGGGCGAAGTCCAGTGTGATGGTGCGGCGGGCGGTGAGCCCGGCGTCCTCCAGGGTGGTCAGGGGAAAGACCGGTCCGGCGTAGGACTGGAAGATGCTCCCCCCGGCGTGGCCGCCTCCGCCGGCGGAGCTGCCCCCCAGCCGGGGCAGCAGCAGGGTTCCCCCCAGCAGCAGGACGGCCAGGCAGGCGCACACCCCCATCCAGGGGCGGAGTCTCCGGCGGCGGGCGGGCGTCCCGGCCAGCCCGGCCACCCGGGCCCGCAGCTCCGGGGAGGCGCGGAGGGCCTCCACCTGGGCCAGATAGTCTGATTTATGCATCGTCAAAGCCTCCGATCATCCGCTCCCGCAGGGCCTGCCGCCCCCGGGCCAGCCAGGAGAGCACCGTGTTCCGCTTGGCGCCCAGTATCCTCCCGATCTCCGCGGCGGTATAGCCCTCAAAGTAGTGGAGGTAGAGGGTACTGCGGTAGGGCGCGGGCAGGGCGCGCACCTCGTCCAGGACGGAGGGCTCCGCCGCCTCCGGGGCGGGAATGGCCTCCGTCAGGGGCACCTCCGTCCGGCGTTTGGCCCGGTAGAGGTTTTTGCACTTGTTGACGGTGACCCGCAGCAGCCAGGCCCGCAGGTGTTCGGGCTCCCGGAAGCGCTTGCCGCTGCGGAGCAGAGCCTCAAAGACCTCCTGGGCCACGTCCTCGGCGTCCTGGGGCGAGGGGGCGGCGTGGAAGGCCGCGCGGTATACGGTGTCCAGATAGTGTTCCACTGCGTAGGAGAAGGGGGCGTCCCCCCGGAGCTGGTCGGCCATGGCTCTCGCTCCTTTCTGCCCTATACACACCTGAGGAGGGCGGATGATTGCATGGATTGTACCATTTTTTGTGGGAAAGCGCCAGGGGGGCGGACGTTTTTCGTCCGCCCCCCTGGCATTATTTCAGCGCATTTGCCACCCGGTCGAGGGTGGCGGTGTGGTTCTGATCCAGCAGGTGGGTGTAGATCTTGCCCGTGGTGGCGGGGGTGGAGTGGCCCAGGGCCTTGCCGATGTCGAACAGGGGCGCGCCCTGGGCGGAGGCCACGGTGGCGAAGGTGTGGCGCAGGCCGTGGAGGGTGATTTTGGGCAGGTGGTGGGCCTGAATGAAGCGGGTGAAGGCCAGGGATACGGCGTTGGGGGAGTAGGGGTTGCCCTTGGCGTCCACCGCCACCATGCCGGTGTCCGGCCAGGTGTCTCCCAGGGCCAGCTTGCGCTCGGCCTGCCGGGCGCGTTCCCGCCGCAGCAGGCGGTAGAGATCGTCGCTCATGTGGAGGATGCGGTTGGAGGAGCGGTTCTTGGTCTCCTTCTGCACGATCTCCGCCCCGGCGGCAGTGCGGGCCTCCTTGATGTGGAGCTTGCGCAGCTCGAAGTCCACGCTGCTCCACCGCAGGCCGCAGATCTCCTCCCGACGCAGGCCCAGGCTGCCCGCCAGCTTGACGATCAGCTCCAGCCAGTGGCCCTCCACCAGGCCGAACAGCCGCTTGAGCTCCGCCGGGGTGTAGAATCGGGCCTCATGGGGGATGACCCGGGGCGGCTCCACCCGCTCTGTGGGACAGCGGAGAATGATGTCCTGCCGGAGCGCCATGTGCAGGGCGCAGGAGAGCAGATCGTGGTGCCGCCGTACCGTATTGGCCGACAGGCCCTTGTCCCGCATGAGCATGGAGTAGTATTGCTGGAGATGCTGGGGCGTCAGCTTCTGGATGGGGACGGAGCCCAGCGCGTCGGACAGGTGGTTGTCGATGATCTTGCGGTAGCCGTAGATGGTGGTGGCGGCCCGGTTGGGCTGAATGACCTCCTCCATCCAGTATTCCAGCCACTGATCCAAGGTCATGGAGCGGGGGGCCACGGTCTGGTGGGTGTCCTGTTCCGTCTGAAAATCGCGCAGGCCCCGGCGGGCCTGGGCCAGCGTGGGGTAGGTCTTGTACTTCTTCACTCGCTTGCCGGTTTCATCCAGGCCGTAATCCATGCAGACATAGTATTTCTGTCGCATTTCGTCAAAAGAAATATTAGTTTCTACTTTTTTTCGAGCCATCGCTTCAAAATCCCTCACTTTTCGACAGAATTGGACTTTTACAGTATCATACGAAATTGTGAAAGACCATAATAATCCCCATTCTGGCGTTATTATGCGCCAAAATGGGGTTTTTATGTAAAAAATATGCTTATTTGGAAGCGATGGCCTCGGCGACCCGAATGCCGTCCACGGCCGCGCTGGTAATCCCGCCCGCGTACCCAGCCCCCTCGCCGCAGGGGTAAAGGCCCCGGATGGGGGACTGAAAGTCCTCCCCACGGAGGATGCGCACCGGGGAGGAGGAGCGGCTCTCCACGCCGGTGAGCACCGCCTCCGGCGCGGCAAAGCCGTGGAGCTTGCGGTCGAAGAGGGGGAGGGCCCCCCGCAGGGTGTCGGCCACGTAGCCGGGCAGGCAGCGGTCCAGCTCCGCCGGGGTGACGCCGGGGCGGTAGGTGGGAGCGATGCGCCCCAGGGCCGTGGAGGGCCGCCGGGCCAGGAAGTCGGCCACCGTCTGGGCCGGGGCGCGGAAGCCGCCGCCGCCCAGGGTGTAGGCGGCCGCCTCCCAGCGGCGCTGGAATTCTACCCCCGCCAGGGGGTGCTCCGAGCCAAAGTCGGCGGGGGACACCCCCACCAGGAAGCCGCCGTTGATGTTGGCCCCGTCCCGGGCGCGGCAGCTCATGCCGTTGGTCACCAGCCGCCCCTCCTCCGAGGCGGCGGCCACCACCTGCCCGCCGGGACAGACGCAGAAGGTGAAGGCGCTGCGGCCCGTGGGCAGATGGCAGGCCAGCTTGTAGTCCGCCGCGGGCAGCCGCTCCCATGCCGGGCCAAACTGGGCCTCCGACAGGGTGGCCTGCGCATGCTCAATGCGTACCCCGATGGCGAAGGGCTTGGGGGCCATGGGCACCCCGGTATCCAGCAGCATCTGGAAGGTGTCGCGGGCGGAGTGGCCGGGGGAGAGCACCAGCGCGTCGCAGGGCAGGTCATACCGGCCGCCGGGGCCGTCCACCGCAACGGCCCGCAGGACGCCGTCCCGCACGTCCAGGCCCGCCAGCCGGTGCCCGAAACGCACGTCGCACCCCAGGGCCAGCAGCTCCCGCCGCACATTGCGCACCACGTCCCGGAGAATGTCGGTGCCGATGTGGGGCTTGTGCTGGTAGAGGATGTCCGCCGGGGCGCCCGCCTCCACCAGCGTCCGGAATACCGTGGAGATGCGGGGGTCGTGGGTGCCGGTGGTCAGCTTGCCGTCGGAGAAGGTGCCCGCGCCCCCCTCGCCGAACTGCACATTGGAGGTGGTGTCCAGCACCCCCGTGGCCCAGAAGCGCTCCACGTCCGCCGTCCGCTCATCCACCGGACGGCCCCGCTCCAGCACAATGGGGATGACCCCGTTCCGGGCTAAAAAGAGGGCGGCGAACAGCCCGGCGGGGCCCATGCCCACCACCACCGGAGGCAGGGGGGAGGTCCGCCGTACCGGCGGAAAGGCGTAAGGCCGCTCTGCATGGAGGCTCACGTTTTTGTCCCGGCAGCGGGCCATGATCCGGGCCTCGTTGTCCACCTCCACATGGACGGTGCAGACATAGTGCACGTCGGATTTTTTGCGGGCGTCGATGGACTGCCGGGCCAGGGTGAGGGAGCGGAGCTGGCCGGGGTTCAGCCCCAGGAGTCTGGCGGCCCGCTTGCGGAGCTGCTCCTCTCCGCCGCCGATGGGTAGGGGAATGTTTTGAATTTGGATCATGGCGTTACCTCTCTGTTGAAGTTGGGGGAATGGGTGCGGGGGGGGCGTTACGGAGTAAGCCCCCCCCCCCCCCCCCCCCCCCCCCCCCCGGAAAGCCACCGATAGAACGACTTGTGGGAAGTTCCAAGAAGGGGGAATCGCAATTCCCCCTTCTTGGCCGTTTTAATGGGTGGATTGTTAAGGCGGGGGAAATCGGAACCGCAGCGTAAAGCAAACGTGCCAGCGGCACGTTTGTAGCGTAGACCGCAGCGGCTTTGCCGCGAGGAGGGAACCATCACAGGGGCCCGCCGGAGGCAGGACAAGAAAACAGATACCAAAAGGGGTCATATGGAAGATGCGCAGTCCGGCACAAGGCGGGCCGATGTGGGCAGAAGGTGAATTGCCCCAGAGGAGCAAGAGAGGCCGCCTTGGGGCGTCGGCCCCTACGCGGAAGGGAGACAGTCTTGGCACCCGGCCCAACGCATAGCAGCGTAGGGGCGACCCTTGTGGTCGCCCGCGGGCGGCCATAAAGGCCCCCCCTACATGGTTGGGCAGAGATCAGAAGCAAGGTGCTATTGCTGTGATTGCTTGGAGCGGGGATATGGGTCTTCTACATCTGTTAAGCCGGCCAAATAGTCCATGCTGGTATCAAGCGCGAGAGCAATCCGTTTACACTGCTCAAAGGTGTAATACCGCTTGCCGGACTCTATTTTGGAAAAATCACTTTGGTCAATTCCGGTTGCCATTTGCATTTTGACCTGCGTATACCCGCGCTTCTTTCTTAAGTCTTTTAGACGAGACATAAAATCACCCTGAATAATTATGGGTGATTTGACCTATTGAAATTATGGTTAAATTGACCTATAATTAAATGGGTGATGATATGATACAGGAATTGTTAGAAAAACACAAGGACTACATGCGGGAAAACTGTCCGGCCTACCGTCTGGTCTGTGCCGAGCATGAGGCCCTCGTGGAGATTCTGGGAAGCTGGCCGGGAATCAGCGAGGCGTTCCGGTCTTATGAGGCATATCGCCATATGGTTGCCCTCCGCTATTGCGCAGCCTGCTACCAAAAGAATAAAAAGCTCTCCGATCTCTCTGCCGAGGGCATCTTTACCTATGGAGAGGACGACATCTCCCAGGAAAAAAATATTGGCTTCCCCCAGGCAGAGGACAAGGCAGAGCGGACGGCATTTCGTATGCTGAGCCGGTTGGTCGCAGAAAAGGGAAAGCCGCTGAGCTCATTTTGGGACAACTACCGGACCGCCGTGCTATACCGGGACGATTTCGAGGCCATGTATAGCTGTTATTTCGGCTGTCAGGCGGGGGAGGGGACGCCGGAGTACAAGGCGTGGATTCAGCGGTACATCGAACCGAACCGGGAATATGAATAAAAAGCAGGTGTCCCGCCGGGACACCTGCTTTTTTCTGTGTCTATTTCACATGCTCGGGGCAAATGAATTGCCTCTGCGCCAAGGTTTTCGCCTCGGGCGAAAACGCTTGTACGGCGCTTGCCGCGCCGCCCCATCTTGCGATGGGGTTCCGGTGGCCGACGGGTCTCAGAAGGCAGAAGCCTTTTTAGTAACTCACGCCCTGCCAGATCATCGCGTCGGCCACCTTCATGAAGCCCGCGATGTTGGCGCCGGCCACCAGATTGCCCTCCATGCCGTACTCGGCGGCGGCGTTGGCGGCGTTGTGGTAGATGTTGCGCATGATGGTGTGCAGCTTCTGGTCAACCTCCTTGAAGCTCCAGCTCAGGCGCATGGAGTTCTGGCTCATCTCCAGGCCGGAGGTGGCCACGCCGCCGGCGTTGGACGCCTTGGCGGGGGCGAAGAGGACGCCGTGCTCCTGGAACCAGGCCACCGCCTCGGGGGTGGAGGGCATGTTGGCGCCCTCGGCCACGGCGAAGCAGCCGTGCTCCACCAGGGCCTTGGCCCCCTCCAGGGGCAGCTCGTTCTGGGTGGCGCAGGGGAGGGCGATGCCGCAGGGTACCGTCCAGATGCCCTGGTAGCCCTCGAAATACTTGGCAGTGGGTACATAGTCCAGATAGGTCTTGATGCGGGCGCGCTTGACCTCCTTGATCTCCTGGATCACCTTGTAGTCAATGCCGTTTTCGTCTACAATATAGCCGCTGGAATCGCTCATGGCGATGACCTTGCCGCCCAGCTCGGTGGCCTTCTGGTTGGCGTAGATGGCCACGTTGCCGGAGCCGGAGATCACCACGCTCTGGCCCTGGAAGGACTTTCCGGCGGCCTTGAGCATCTCGTCGGCGAAGTAGCACAGGCCGTAGCCGGTGGCCTCGGTGCGGGCCAGGGAGCCGCCGTAGCTCAGGCCCTTGCCGGTGAGCACGCCGTTGAATTCGTTGCGGATGCGCTTGTACTGGCCGAACAGGTAGCCAATCTCGCGGGCTCCCACGCCGATATCACCGGCGGGCACATCGGTGTCGGGGCCGATGTGGCGCTGCAGCTCGGTCATAAAGGACTGGCAGAAGCGCATAACCTCGTTGTCGCTCTTGCCCTTGGGGTCGAAGTCCGCGCCGCCCTTGCCGCCGCCCATGGGCAGGCCGGTCAGGGAGTTCTTGAACACCTGCTCGAAGCCCAGGAATTTGATGATGGACAGGTTGACGGAGGGGTGGAACCGCAGGCCGCCCTTGGAGGGGCCGATGGCGGTGGAGAACTGCACCCGGTAGCCCCGGTTGACCTGTACCTGGCCGTGGTCGTCCACCCAGGAGATGCGGAACAACAGGCTGCGCTCCGGCTCCACAATCCGGTCAATGACGCCGGACTTAGCCAGCCGCTGGTTCTGCTCCACCACGGGCTGGAGGGACTCCAGCACCTCGCCGACGGCCTGGAGGAACTCCGGCTCGTGGGCATTCTTTTTGCAGACATCTTCATAGACACCCTGGAGATACGAATTGGTAAAGGTAAATGCCATATTGCCAAACCCCTTTGCGTGGCGCCTGCCCGGCAGGCGGCCGAATTTGAGCGATGAACGCGGGGGAGAGGCCCCGCGCTTCCACGATGGAGCTATTATAATCTGTTTTCCCTAAAAATGCAAGAGAAAAAAATAAAATTGCAAAAATGACGGGAAAGCCACCGGAAAATTGGGCTGTTTTGCAAAAAATGAATTGAGTGATGCAAGATGCCGGAGAAAGTGTAACCTTTTTTCGGCTGAGACGTTGAATAGACAGAAAGGGGGGAGCGGAGTGGAGCCGCGCACGCTGGAGGAGCTGTACCGGCGCTATGCCGGAGAGCTGTATCTCTACGCCTATTCCCTGTGCCAGAACGAGGCCCAGGCCCAGGATCTGACCGCGGAGGCCTTTTGCCGCGCCCTGCTGGCACTGGACGGGGCGGACGCCGGGTGGCGGAGCTGGCTGTATAAGGTGTGCCGCAACCTGTGGCTGGATCAGGTGCGGCGCAGCCGCCGCCTGGCCCCGGAGCCGCCAGGCCCCGAGCTGGCGGTGGAGGGGGACGTGCTGGAGGAGCTGCTCCAGGAGGAACGGCGCCGGGCCGTCTACCGGGCGGTGCAGGCCCTCTCCCCGGTGGATCGGGAGATCGTCACCCTCCACTATTATGGAGGGCTCTCCCTGAAGGAGGCGGGGGAGGCCATGGGACTCACCCCCGGAGCGGCCCGCACCCTGCTGTGCCGGGCGCGGAAGAAGCTGAAGAGCAGATTGGAGGGACAGATATGACATTTCGGGAACTGCTGGACAAATACCGGGCCGGGCAGGCCAGCGAGGAGGAGCGGGCCCTGGTGGAGGCCGAGCTGGAGAAGAGCGAGGCCATTGCCGACTACCTGGCCGAGCAGGTGGAGGACGCGCTGGGGGCGGCGGAGACGCAGGCCCCCGCCAGAGAGGTACGGCACATTCAGAAGAAGGTAAACCGCCGCCTGCGGCGGACGGCGGTGTGGGCGGCCTGCATCGTGCTGGCCGTCCTGCTGGGGGTTCGCTTCGTGGTCAGCCCCCTGGTGTCGTCCCTGTACTATCAGCCAAACGCCTACACGGTGGGCGGAATGGAAGATCGCGCGCCGGACTCTCTTGTGGAGGAGAACGGCGTGGAGGTGATCAGCATCGGAGACCTGCCGCCGGAGGAAGCGGAGCGCCATCTGCGCGTGGAGAGTCAGGACGTGGCGGTGGATCTTACTGCCCTTTACAGCCTGATCGCCCCGGGGGCGACGGTGACAGCCGCCTCGGCGCAGCCGGAGGGGTTCGGGCGCTACACCCTCACGGTGGAAACGGAGGCGTGGCTCACCGGGGAGACGAGCCAGAGGAGCGGCGAGCTGGGCCCCCATGCAGACGGATTCTGGGCGCACTCCAGTCCGGGGCGGAGTATTCTGGAGATTATGGAGTCGGCGGAGAGCGGGCGCGTCAGTGATAAACTGGAATTCAGCCGCCACACCCAGGACTACCTGCGCGAGCTGCCCGGCACCTCCTATGTGGCGGCGTGGGTGCATTTTCCGGAGCATCTGAACCCCGTAAAGCTGTACTGGCTGGAGGAGCAGCAGGAGTACAGCGGCATCCGCTTTCTGTGGGCGGGCGTCCGTACGGGGGAGGAGAGCATGCTGGGATTCCCCATGCTGGATGCGCGGGGCAGCGGCTTCAGTCCCGACTGGGAGGACTATCCCATGTTTAACTGGGCCCAGGCCAGTCTGGAGCGGGCCGTGGGCGTGGCCTATGAACAGCGGTTCCGTAGCCTGTTGGCCTATGTGAACGACCGGCCTCAGGCAATAGAGGCCCTGCTGGGGGGCGAGGTCTGGGCGGACTACTATCAGAGCTATTTCGCGGAGGCCGCCGCCTATGTGGAGGCCAACGGCGTGGAGGTGACCGGCGCGCTGGTGTACGCCGAGGCTGACGATCTGCTCCGCCTGTGGGAGAACGGGGACGTGGACAAAATCGCCATCGACACCGTACTGCCCTCCAAGTACTCTGCCGGCGGGACATTCGGCTGGGGTTGAGAAAATCCGCTTTGACGAACCGGCGGGTTTGTATTATAATAAAATCAGGATAGGAGGTGTCCTTATGAAGCATGTTGTCATCACCATCGGCCGGGAGTACGGTTCCGGCGGGCGGCTCATCGCCAAGCAGCTGTCGGAGGAGCTGGGTATCACCTTCTACGACAAGGAGCTCATCACGGAGGTGGCCAGGAAGACCGGATTCTCGGAGAATTTCATCCGGGATTCCGAGCATCAACGTCCCACCAACAGCTTCCTGTACGACCTCTACACCGCGGTACAGACTCCGTCGGTGCCCGACCAGGTGTTCATTGCCCAGGCCAAGGTCATCAAGGAGGCCGCGTCCAGGGAGTCCTGCGTCATCGTGGGCCGGTGCGCCGACTACATTCTGCGGGACGACCCCAGGCGGCTGAGCGTCTTTGTGCACGCGCCGCTGGACGAGCGGGTGCGCCGCGCCCGGGAGGAGTACGGCGTCCAGGAGCCGAATCTGGAGAGCTTTGTGCTCCGCCAGGACAAGGCCCGCGCCTCCTACTACAACTACTTTGCCACCGGCAAGTGGGGCCAGAGCCGGGAATATGACCTGTGCGTCAGCAGTCATATGGGCATTGCCGCGGCGGTGGCCACCATCAAGGCCGCGGCGCTGGCCGTGGCGGGCGGGACCGGAGCGTAAGCTGCGGGGACGGCCCACCGGCCCGGACCGTCCGCGCCGGAGCAGACAATTCGTTTGACAAGAATTTGACAAGAAGCTGAGAGGCCCCGGAATCCCAAGTGATTCCGGGGCCTCTTTTCCGTATGGCGTTCAGTTGAGCACAATGGCGTGAACCGCCTCAATGAGCGCCACCGCCGCGCTCCGCTCCACCAGACACAGCGGTTTGCCGTCCAACGTGGCCAGGCAGTTCTCCCCGTCAAAGCGGTAGAGGGCGATCTGGACGGTGGGGGAGCCCTCCCCCTCCAGATGGAGGGTCAGGGCGATCTCCTCCTTGCCCGTGGGGGCCTCATCGGTGAAGGACACGGCGGTCAGGGCCTGGAGGGCGCTCTGAAAATCGTTGCTCTCCAGCGTCTCGCCCTGATAGGCGAAGGCCGGCCCGTCCGCACTGTCCGCCGCGGTGAGGGTGTAGGTCTCGCCCTCCAGGGTCATGTCCACCTGGCTGATATCCTCCAGCGCGGCGGGCAGCACCTCCTGGTGCCGGAGAGCGTCATAGGAGGCGGCCATCAGCGCCTCGTACTCCGCGCCGGTGATCTGATAGAGTAGCTTGGACTGGCCCACCCGGGCGTAGGCGGTGATCTCCTCCTCGCTCTCCCCGTCGGCGGGGGCCTCCGCCGCCCGCTCATCCGGATCGCGGCTGACGTTCAGCGTGAAGGTGCCGGAGGCCCCGTCTTCTCCGTCGTAGGCGACCTCGATGATCAGCTCGGGGCTGTCCAAACCGCAGGCCTGGAGATCGTCGTCGTTGGCGCTGTAGGTTACGCAGTCCGTCAGCGACAGGGACTGGATGGCCTGGAGATAGTCCTCCACCCGGTCGGGATCCAGCGGGACTTGCTCCCCGTCCCGCTCGGTGAAGTACACATCGTCCTCCCGGTAGGTGTTGCCGCCGTCCTCCTGGTAGGAGACGGCGTAGTTCTCCGCGCCGGAGAAGCGCAGCTCCGACACCTGGCCGAAGGCGGGAATGTCGTCCTGGTCGATCAGCTCGTCCAGGGTCACGTCAAACTCGTCTAGGGGGTCGTGGGCCGCCAGGTACACGTTTCCGTCCCCGATGGAGACATACCGCTGGGAGTCCATCTTGCTGTAGTCCCCCAGCTGGATCGTCTGAGTCCCCCCGCCGGCTGTGACGCGGATGGTGCACACCGGGTTATCCAGGCCGTACTGGCCCAGATCGTCCACATCTTCGATGATGAAGGCGGCGCCGAAGGCCTCGAAGGGTTCCAGAAGTAGGTCCATCTGCTCGGCGTCCACCGGGAAGGCCGCGTCGTCGTCGTAGCTCCAGGTTCCGTCCCGGTGGAAGGACAGGGTCTGCCCGTCGTAGTCCCAGGAGAGGCTCTCCACCTCGTCGGCGGAGATGGAGAGGATGGTCTCCCCGCTGGTCTGGATCTGCTCCTTTTGGGCCTTGTACCGGCTGAGGGCAAAGGTGGCGATACAGGCCGCCAGAAGCACCGCCAGCACCACATAGAGCCGCTTATACCGCTTCATTCTGCATCCTCCTTCTCTTAACGACCACGGCGATGCCGACGCCCAGGTAGGCCAGGGGTACGATGCCGATCATGAGCACCTTCAGCAGGGAGGAGGTGGACGCGCTGATGGTCAGGTAGTTGTAGTTCAGAGACTTGCTGCGGATGGCCATGGCCTCGCTCTCCCCCACCAGGGAGGACAGGGCGTTCATCCCCAGGTTCACGTTGGCCCCCGACGAAAGGGCGTTATACTTGTCGTCCAGGAAGGCGGAGGAGGAGAACCACACCATCTGGCCGCTGCCCGCCTCCACGGAGACCGCCAGGGTGAAGGGGCCGTCCAGATCTCCCTCCTCCTTGTCGTAGGTGTCCAGCTCGTAGCCGGCCAGCTTGCTGTAGGAGGCGTCCGAGGTGGTGAGCAGGGGGGTGACTGTGGCGCCGTTGGTGTCCTCCCCCACGGTGAGGCCCAGAGAGAGGGGCAGGATGGGGAAGTAGCGCTCGTCGATCAGGGAGTCGGTGATGGCGCTGGAGGCCAGGTCAGGCAGGAGGGCGAAGGGCGCCTGGAAGGCGTAGTGCTCCCGGTCGGACTCGATCACAATCCCCTCGTTGGCCGTCACGCCGTACTCGGACAGGAGGCTGTAGAGGTTGTCCAGGGAGGCGCCATCCACCGGGCCGGCCATGACCAGCAGCTTGCCGCCGCCGGTCACATAGTCGGCGAGCATATCCCGCTCCTCCCCGGAGATGTCGCTGGTGGGGGCGTAGATGAGGAGGCAGGCGGCGTCCTCAGGAATGGCGTCCACGGTCAGCAGGGAGAGGTCGTGCAGCTCCATGTTCGCCTTCTCCAGCTGCTCCTGGAAGGTGGAGGGCAGCTCGCTCTCGCCGTGGCCCTCCAGCCGGTAGAGCTGGGGCTGCTCGGCGTTGACCACATAATCGATGGCCGAGGTGATGGCGCCCTCACCGTCAAAGGAGGTGTTGTAGGAGTAGGTGTACATGTCCGGCTCGGACAGATAGATGTCGTCGTAGGAGATAAACCGGCTGAGCCCCCCGCACTCCACCACCAGGCTGTTGTTCTTCACCGCCTCGTCGGTGTACTGCTCGGCGAAGGTGGGGTAGACGTCGGGGTTTTTCTTGACCACGGTAATGTGGTCGGACAGGCTCTCGTATTTGCCCAGGAGGTTTTCGATCACCGCGTCCTCCTCGCCGGACTGCACGATCCAGTAAATGGTCACGTCCTGCTCCAGCGCGTTGACCACCACCTTGGTGTTGCTGGTGACGGAGTAGAGCTTGGAGGCGCTGATGTCATACTGGGTCAGGCTGGTGGGCAGGGCGCTCACCAGAAGATTGAGGACGATGAGCAGCGCCAGCACCGCCGCCGTCAGCATCAGAGAGTAGGTTCCGCCCTGAAAGGCCTGGCGGCTGTGCCCCGCCGGGCCGGAGGGTGTTGCATTCGGCCGCTTCTTCATCAGTTGTACCTCCTTTTCTCCAAAGACTGCACCGAGAGGAACAGGAAGAGGGCGGCCATCGTCAGGTAGTAGAACACGGCCGTCAGGTCGAACACGCCGTTGACAAAGGTGTAAAACCGCTCAAAGAGGGAGAGGGCGGACATGACCGAGGGCAGCAGGCCCTCGAAGGCGGTGCTGTCCACGAAGTACAGGGCCGCCACCGCGGCCAGCAGCACCAGACAGACGCCGTAGGCCAGGTTGCTGTTTCGGGTCAGATAGCGCACCACGGCACCCACCGCCAGAATGAGCACCAGCAGGGCGGCCAGCGCCCCCACCGGGGTGGAGGAGACATACTCGGAGAGGCTGACGCTGTAGTAGTTCAGCAGAATGACCGCGATGCCCAGGCCGGCGGCCAGCCCCTGGTTGTCGGTCAGCGAGGAGAGAAAGACCCCCACGGCGATCAGGGCCGCGCCCAGCAGGAAAAAGGCCAGAATGGAGCCGTAGGAGGTGAGCAGATAGACGTCGCCGAACTGGGCGAAGATCAGCGGATAGACCGCGATGATGGCCAGGGGGATCAGGTACAGCACCAGCAGGGCCAGATATTTCCCGGCGATGATCTGCACGGTGGTGATGGGCAGGGAGTAGAGCAGCTGGTCGGTCTTCTGCCTGCGCTCCTCCGCCAGCACCCGCATGGTCAGCACGGGTACGATGACCACAAAGACCAGGCTGGCGAAGCTGAGAACGTACTCGAAGTTGCTGACCGCGGCCTGGAGGTTGTAGAGCATGGCGCCGATGCCGATGAAGGCCAGCAGGAACGCGCCGAACACATAGGCGGTCAGGGAGTGAAAATAGCTTCTCAGCTCATGCTTGAATACAGCGGTCATGCCTGCCCCTCCTCTCCCTCCGCGGCGGCCGGGGCCTCCGCGCTCTGTTCCGTCAGCTCGATGAAGATATCCTCCAGATTGGCCTTCTTCAGCGCCATCTCCAGCAGGGGAACCCCCGCCCCGGCAAAGGCGAAGAAGAGGGCGCGGGAGACGTCGTGGAGGCTTGCCTCCCGTCCGGTTTTGAGGCGCGCGGTGACGAGACCGCCCTCCTCCGCCGTGATGGACCGGCCGGTGATGGCGCCGATGCCGTCCAGAAGGGCGCGCACCTGCTCCTCCGTCCCCTCGGCGGTCAGGGTGATCTCGTTGGGGGTGAGCAGGCGGCTCTCCAGCTCGTCGGGCGCGCCGAAGGCCGCCAGCTTCCCGTGGGCGATCATGAGGATCTGGTCGCAGATGGTCTGCACCTCGGACAGGATGTGGGAGCTGAACAGAACTGTATGGGTCTGGCCCAACTGCCGGATGAGCTCCCGGATCTCAATGATCTGGAGGGGGTCCAGCCCCACCGTGGGCTCATCCAGAATGATGACTCTGGGGCTGCCCAGCAGCGCCTGGGCAATGCCCACCCGCTGGCGGTAGCCCTTGGAGAGAGCGGAGATGCAGCGGCCGCGAACCCCCTCCAGGCGGGTCTGCTCGATGACCTCCCCGATCTGGGCCTCCAGCTCCTTGCCCCGCAGGCCCTTGGCCTCGCCCACGAACCGCAGGTATTCCACCGGGGTCTCGTTCAGATAGAGGGGCGGCTGCTCCGGCAGGTAGCCGATGAGCCGCTTGGCCGCGCCGGGCTCCTCGAAAATGTCGTGCCCGTCGATGCGCACACGCCCGCTTGTGGCGGACAGGCAGCCGGTTATGATGTTCATGGTGGTGGACTTTCCCGCGCCGTTTGGCCCCAGGAAGCCGTAGACATGCCCCTCCTCGATTTCAAAGGAGAGATCGTCCACCGCCAGGAAATCTCCATAACACTTTGTCAGGTGTTCCACTGTGATCATGGTTGACCTCCTCGTTTCCATTTGAGTGCATGGCACCCGAGGTCATTATAAAGAGGAATGCTGAAACGACGCTGAAAGCCCTCTTCCCCGGAGGAGAAAAAGGGGGTGGGGGCCCCC
>NZ_CAXSQB010000041.1:31184-31432 GCF_964239415.1 Clostridium sp. ATCC BAA-442
GCGGCCCAGCGGGGCCGCACCCTCAGGCTGTCCATAAACCCTCCTGCTAAAGCGTTCGGAGGGAAGGATAGTGTGAAAGGGAACCGTCAGGGTTCCCTGGAGGTGAATTGGCCGTAGGCCAAGAGAGACCGGCCTGGGCCGTTCGCGTTGGATCAAGCGACATTTTGAAACGTTTTCAGAGTTTCAAAATGTCCCCCCAGCCTGTCGAAAAGACTTTTTTGACAGGCTGGGGTGCGGCCCAGCAGGGC
>NZ_CAXSQB010000042.1:0-20703 GCF_964239415.1 Clostridium sp. ATCC BAA-442
CCCTTGTAGGGGCGGCCTTTATGGCCCCCCGCGGGCGACCACAAGGGTCGCCCCTACGCGGAGAGGAGCGGCCATGCTTTACGACTTGCCTTACAATATGTAGTGCTTACAAAGCCCACAGATTGCCATACAGTAGAGATGGTGATTTGTATGGGAAGAAAATTTCAACTGCCCTCCATTCCGGAGACAACGCCCAAGAACATACGTTTTCCCAATGAAATTATTCAGCAGGTGGACGAGGTGATCCAGGGGACGAACGTGACGTTTTCCCGCTTTGTAATTGAGGCGACGCGGGTGGCGCTGGAGAATATGAAGGAGGACGGGGAAGATGGTGAATGACTGGGAATCGGCCTTTGAGACGTGCCCGCCCTACGGCGAGGGAAAGGGGGCCTATGGTCCCGAGGACACGGCCCTTTTGACGGAGATGGAGCGCACGCTGGAGAAGCTGCTGCCCTGGCTGGAGGCGGAGGGGGTTTACCTCCTGAACGAGTATCTGGAGGTCTACCGCCGCTATGCCCGCCGGAGCAGCCGCTACTACTTTTACCGCGGGAGCCTCTACGGGGCCCGGGAGGCCCTGGAGATCTGGGCGGAGAAGCACGGCGGGGACGGCGGCGCACTTGCGTAATGGGCGGGGCTATGATATAGTATTGGCGCGAGACAGGCCGGAGCCGCTTCCGGCCGATGGATTTGAGGTCGCGCCCCCGCGGTGAGGCGGGCGTTTGGGTACGAAACGGGGTTTCGGCTGCCTGTGGGGACCTTGAATCAGGCAAAACGAAACGAAAGGATGTTTGTACCCGAATGGAAATCAACGGCGAGCAGGTGAACGGGACCAAAACCTACGCGGAGCTGGGGCTGTCCGAGGCCATCATGAGGGCCATTGAAAAGAAGGGCTATGTCCAGGCCACCCCCGTCCAGGCGGGGGCGATCCCCTATTTCATGGAGTGGAAGGATGTCATTGCCAAGGCCCCCACCGGCACGGGCAAGACCTTTGCCTTCGGCATCCCCATGGTGGAGCACATCGACCCGGAATGCGCCGACGTGCAGGGCCTGGTGCTGGCCCCCACCCGGGAGCTGGCGGTGCAGATCCAGGAGGAGCTGCGGGATCTGTGCGAGTTCAAGGAGGGGGTGCGCACCGTCTGCCTCTACGGCGGGGCCCCCATCGACAGGCAGATCAACACCCTGAAAAAGAAGCCCCAGATCGTGGTGGCCACCCCCGGCCGCCTCATGGACCACATGAAGCGCCGTACCGTCCGGCTGGACAAGGTGCAGACCGTGGTGCTGGACGAGGCAGACCGGATGCTGGACATGGGCTTCGTGCGGGACGTGACCCGCATCCTGGACCAGCTCAAGCACCGCAGAAACCTGGGCATGTTTTCCGCCACCATCAGCCGGGAGGTCATGGACATCTCCTGGGTGTACCAGCGGGATCCGGTGGAGATCACCGTCCGCCCGGTGGAGGAGTCCAAGCCGGACATCACCCAGTACCGCATTGATCTGGACGGCCGGGAGCAGAAGCTGGACACCATCGCGGCCCTCATCACCCACGGGGAGTACGAGCGGGCCATCGCCTTCTGCAACACCAAGAACATGACCGACCGGCTGGCCGGCCTGCTGAAGATGCGGGGCATCTCCTGCGAGGCCATCCACGGCGACATTCAGCAGCGCATCCGGGAGAAGACCCTGGAGAAGTTCAAGCGGGGCGAGATCAAGGTGCTGGTGGCCACCGACGTGGCCGCCCGGGGCCTGGACATCGACGACGTGGACGCGGTGTTCAACTACGACGTGCCCGACGAGCTGGAGAACTACACCCACCGCATCGGCCGCACCGGCCGGGCCAAGCGCCACGGCGTGGCCTACACCTTCATCGCCACCATCACCGAGGGCATCCGCATGGATGATATCGTGCGCAACACCAAGGCGGAGGTGCAGCGGCTCAGATACGACGCCGACGGCTGCCTCATGCTGGTGGAGGACGGCAAATAATTTTCATGGATTTTTAAGAAAGCCCGAAGGACTTTTTAACCCCTCCCGTGGTATCCTATGTCCAGAATTCGAAATCACCTCGGGAGGATTTTCAGATGAACGAGACAAAAAAGCTGTACCGGCTGGATCACGGCGCTCTGGCTGGCGTGTGCGGCGGCGTGGCCGAGTACTTTAATGTGGACGCCAACCTGGTGCGCCTCATCTGGGTGGCGCTGTGCTTCGCGGGCACCGCAGGGCTGTGGCTCTATGTGGCGGCGGCCCTGCTGCTGCCCAAGAAGAGCCAGGTCTACCCCGGCTGGTGAGGACAACGGAAAATACGGTACGGCGGCCGCCCCTCGGGCGCCCGCCGTGCTTCTGTTATCGGTATTCGGAGGAGGCATTGACATGAATTTTTATGAGCGGGTCTATGAGCTGGTCCGGCGCATCCCGGCGGGGAAGTGCGCCTCCTACGGGCAGCTCGCCCTGATGCTGGGCAATCCCAGGGCCTCCCGGGCGGTGGGCTACGCCATGCGGGCCTGCCGCACGCCCGGCGTGCCCTGCCACCGGGTGGTGCGTGCCGACGGCTCCACCACCCCAGCATTTGGCCCCGGCGTCCAGCGGGCGATACTGGAGGCAGAGGGGGTGCCCTTCACCGCCGACGGCCGGGTGGAGCTGGGCGGCTGCCGGTGGGACGGTGCCTGACGGGTTTTGCTTGCCATTTGCGGACGGGCGTGATATCATTTCGGCATACTAGGAATTTAAGGAGACGAAACCTGCATGATCGAATTCCATGCGCCCACCCCGGCGGACAAGGCCTGGGTGGATGAACTGCTCGCCCGGGGCAACTACCGGGGGTGCGACTATAACTTTACCAATCTCTACGTCTGGAGCCGGGCCTATAACCAGCGCATCGCCCGGGTGGACGATTTTCTGGTGACCCATGTGTGCGGCCGCCTGGGGTGCAGCTATATGTACCCTGCGGGCTCCGGAGACATTGCTGCCGTCATCCGTGCGCTGGAGGCCGACGCGGCGGAGAAGGGGGAGCCCCTGCGCCTGGTGTGCCTCACGCCCCGGCAGATGGCGGAGCTGGAGGAATTTTTCCCCGGCCGGTTCGCCTACACCGCGGACCGGGACGGCTACGACTACCTTTACGAGGTGGAGCGGCTGGCCGAGCTGGGGGGCAAGAAGCTCCACGCCAAGCGCAACCACATCAACCGCTTTGTAGAGAACAACCCCACCTGGACCTACGAGGAGATCACCCCGGCCACCCTGCCCGAGTGCCTGGAGATGGACAAGGAGTGGTACCGCCGCTCCCTCCAGCGGGAGGGAGACGCCGAGGAGCGGGATCTGGGAGACGAGGGAATTGCCCTGCGCACCGCCATGGAGCACTATGAGGAGCTGGGCCTTGAGGGCGGCCTCATCCGGGTATACGGCGAGGTGGTGGCCTTCACCATCGGTGACAGGCTGTCCGCCGACACCTACGACGTGCACTTCGAGAAGGCCTACGGCGAGCTTCAGGGGGCCTACGCCATGATCAACCGGGAGTTCGCCCGCTGGGTGCGGGCCCGCCACCCGGAGATCCGGTACCTCAACCGGGAGGACGACATGGGCGTGGAGGGCCTGCGCAAAGCCAAGCAGAGCTATTACCCCGACCTGATGGTGGAAAAGCACACGGCGGTTATGAAGTGACGGTTTTTGAAGCGATAAGAAAGGAGCAGCTTATGTTGGAGATGCGTCCCGGCCGTCCGGAGGAGGTTCCGGCCCAGAAGGCGCTGTGGAAGGCGGCCTTCGGGGACGAGGGCCGCTATATCGACTGGTTCTACGAGTGCTGCGGGGCCTCAGCCGACGTTCTTGAGGTGGTGGAGGAGGGGCGGCTGGCCTCCATGCTGGCCCTGCTGCCCCAGACGTTGACCCTGCCCGGCGGCGGAACCGCCTCGGGCTGGTATATCTACGCCCTGGCCACCGACCCCGGGGCGCGCAGCAAGGGCTACGGCCGGCAGCTTCTCCGCTTCGTGGACGGCTATCTGGCCGAGCGGGGAGCGGACTGCGTTACCACTGTGCCCGCCGAGCCAAGCCTGTTCAAATTCTTCGGCACAGTGGGCTTTGCGCCCTGCTTTTCCACCCGGAAGCTGGAGCTGCTCAAGAGCATGCTCCAGCCCGCGGCGGAGGGCGACCGGGCAGAACCCGTGGAGCCGGGGGAGTACAACGCCATCCGGCGCCGCCTGCTGGAGGGGGCACCCGCCGTGGACTACCCGGAGGAGCTGATCCGCTACCAGCAGGGCATGGGCCGCCTGTCGGGGGGCGGGCTGTACCGGTTGAGCGTGGACGGCGCGGAGGGCTGCGCCGCCGCCGAGTACACCGACGGGGAGAGTGTGCTGTTCAAGGAGCTGCTGCTGTCCCCGGACAAGATGGGCCGCGGGCTGGCGGCGCTGGAACGGGTGCTCCCCGGGGCGCGCTGCTATGTGCGCACCCCTGCACTATGGGATGGCATGAAGGGTAGCTACCTCCAGCCCTTCGGTATGATTAAGTGGTACAGCGCCGAAAAGCGGGCGCTCTGGGGGGAGGGCACCCACGGCTATATGGGCCTGGGCTTCGACTGAGCGGAGCCCATGGCGGGCGCGGACATCGGTCCGTGCCCGCCTTTTTGCAATTTATGCAGAAAAGCGATTCAAGCGGTGGGAATTGCATGCCCGGCCGAAATTGCATAAAAAGGGCGAATAGGTGAATAATATACGGAATATTTAAATTCCACACTATGAAAAAAGGCGGTTTTTTGGCTGGCACAACTCGAAAAGCGTCTGACAGCGAAATAATATGTGGACAGATAAGCGGAAAATTGTCTTTGTATGAAGGGCACATGCAAGATTAGGGGGAGTTTCCATCAAATTTGGAGGGCCATACTCTTGACGCATGGGACAAATTACGATAAAATGGAGAAACGCTTACGATGGGGCAGTTTCGATTGCGTGAACAGAGAATAATATGGGAAGTGAAAGAATGGCAAAATACATTGTGAAACGGGTGATCATGGCCCTCATCACCATTCTGGTCGTTGCCTGCGTCACCTTCGTCCTGATGATGTCCGTGCCGGGCAGCCCGTTCAACGACGAAAAGATTACGCCGGAGCAGAAGGCGGCCATGGAGGCCAAGTACGGGATGGACGACCCCCTTGGGGTTCAGATGCTGCGCTACCTCAAGGGAGTCATCGTGGACCAGGACTTCGGTGTCTCCCTGAAGATGCAGAAGGACCGTCCGGTGCTGGACATCATCACGGAGAAGTTCCCCCTCTCCGCAAAGATCGGCGTCATCGCTCTGGTATGGGCCGTGGCGGTGGGCATACCATTGGGCTGTCTGGCGGCCTACAACCGGGGAAAATGGGTGGACAGCGTCTTACGGGTGGTGTGTACCCTGGGTGTGTCCATGCCCGGCTTCGTGGTGGCCACCTTCCTGCTGATGCTTTTCTGCAATGATGGGGCGCCCTTTAAATTCATGGGCATCAACGTTATTTTTGACGCCTCCCAGGGGGCCAAGGCCTACCTGATGCCCTGTCTGGCCCTGGGCCTTTACCCCATGTGCTATATTGCCCGCCTGACCCGCTCCTCCATGCTGGACGCCCTGGGCCAGGACTATATCAAGACCGCGCGGGCCAAGGGTCTGCTGACTCCCAGGATCATCTTCAAGCACGCCCTGCGCAATGGTGTCATCCCCGTCATCACCTACCTGGGCCCCCTGACCGCCTTCACCCTGGTGGGCGGCTTCGTGGTGGAGACTGTCTACACCATTCCCGGCCTGGGACGCTATCTGGTGCAGTCCGTGCAGAACCGCGACTACTTCATCATCATGGGCACCACCATCTTCCTGGCGACCCTGGTGGTCATCATGAACCTGGTGGTTGACATCCTCTACCGCGTGGTGGACCCCCGCATCGATCTGACGAAAGGAGAGTAAAAATGGCAGAGAAACAGAAAAAAGCTGTCTTTGGCTCCCTTCAGCCCGATGTGGACCCCCTGCTGGAGCTGAACGACCTGACGGCGGCGGACTTCGCCCCGGCTACCAGCGGGGAGAAGGAGGACTTCATCCAGCAGCGCAAGAGCGTATCCTACTGGGCGGATGCCTGGCGCCGCCTGCGCAAGAACGTGGTGGCCATGGTGGCCCTGGGCGTGATTGTACTGTTGGTGCTGTTCGCTTTTGTTGGCCCCATGCTGGTACCCTACGGATACGACCAGTTCAACGCCGGCGCAGAGAACCTCTACCCCTGGCATTACTCCCTTGAGGCCCAACAGGCCTATAAGGAGGCCACCTCCTCCCAGGACCCCGACGAGGCCGTTGCCGCCGCTGAAGCGGAGGCGGCCGCCCGCGGCGAGGAGCTCAGCAGCAAGGACAAGGCGCTCATCCGCGCCCAGGCCAAGGCCGGCGGCGGCGCCGAGTACGAGGGTATGAGCGAGGAGGAGATCTACAAGGCCCTGGGCTACTCCGCCCAGCCCTTCGGCTACTCCAACGACGAGCTGCAGCGCATCGCCGACGGCGAGAAGGTGTTCCCCCATGTGTTCGGCACCGACCGCTACGGCCGCGATATCATGGTGCGCACCATGTTTGCCACCCGGGTGTCCATGATCATCGGCCTCACCGCCGCGCTGATCGTGCTGGTCATCGGTGCGCTCTACGGCTCCATCTCCGGCTTCTTCGGCGGTACGGTGGATGTGGTCATGCAGCGCATCGTGGACGTTATCTACTCCCTGCCTGATGTGCTGATCATCCTGCTCATCGCCACGGCCATGAGCCCCCATGTCACCCAGTTCATCACCGACCACCAGGGCTTCTTCCTGGCGGAGTTCTTTAAGAAGGTGGGCCCCAACCTGATGGGCATGTTCATTGCCTTTGCCTGCCTGTATTGGGTGGGTATGAGCCGCATCATCCGCGGCCAGATCCTCACCCTCAAGAAACAGGAATACGTGACCGCGGCCCGTGCCCTGGGCGCCTCCAGCGGCCGGATCATCAAGCGGCACCTGCTGCCCAACTGCATCGGCCAGATCGTGGCCACCACCTGCCTGCAGATCCCGTCCGCCATCTTCACTGAGTCCTTCATGTCCTTCCTGGGCGTGGGCGTGCTGGCTCCCCTGACCAGCCTGGGCTCCATGTGCTCCGACGCGCTGGGCGGCATCAGCACCTACCCCTACCGTTTGATCATTCCCGCCATCATCATCAGCATTATGATCCTGTCCTTCAACCTGTTTGGCGACGGCCTGCGGGACGCCCTGGATCCCCGTCTGAAGAAATAAGAGAGGAGGAGACAATCAATGGAACAGAACGAAAAGTCCGGCAAGCTGCTGGAAGTCAAGGATCTGCGGGTCTCCTTCTTTACCCCCGCGGGTGAGGTCAAGGCCGTCAGCGGCATCAGCTATGACCTGGATTACGACGAGGTTATGGGCATTGTGGGCGAGTCCGGCTCCGGCAAGAGCCAGGAGGCTTACTCCATCATGGGACTGCTCCAGTCCCCCGGCAAGGTCATCGGCGGTTCCATCACCTTCGAGGGCCGGGATGTCCTGGCCTTCAGCAAGAAGGAGATGGCCTCCTTCCGGGGCAGCGAGGTGGCCATGATTTTCCAGAACCCAATGACCTGCCTCAATCCCGTTTACACCGTGGGCAACCAGCTCATCGAGGCCCTGCGGGCCCACGACAAGAAGATCTCCAAGGCCGACGCCGCCAAGCGGGCCATGGAGATGCTGGAGCTGGTGGGCATCAACAACGTGGCCAAGCGGATGAAGCAGTACCCGCACGAGTTCTCCGGCGGCATGCGCCAGCGTGTTATGATCGCTATGGGCCTCATCTGCCACCCCAAGCTGTTGATTGCCGACGAGCCCACCACTGCTCTGGACGTGACCATTCAGGCCCAGATTCTGGAGCTCATGAAGGAGCTCCAGAAGAAGACTCACATGGGCATTATCTTCATCACCCACAACCTGGGCGTGGTAGCTGAGATCTGCGACAAGGTCTCCGTCATGTATGCCGGCAAGATCGTGGAGCAGGGGCCGGTAGACGACATCTTCTACAAGCCCGGCCACCCCTACACCGTGGGCCTGCTGCGCTCCATGCCCCGCGTGGACGCCGAGAGCTATGAGCGGCTGATCCCCATCGAGGGTACGCCCGTGGACATGCTCAATCCCCCCGAGGGCTGCCCCTTCGCCCCCCGGTGTGAGCATGCCATGAAGATCTGCCTGCAGAAGATGCCCCCCTACGTGGAGCTGGGCGAGGGCCACCGCTCCGCCTGCTGGCTGCGGGTGCAGGATCAGCTCGACAAGGCCGGACAGGAGAAGCCGGTACAGGATCAGGAGGTGAGCGGCCGTGAGTGAGAAGAATGACATCCTGGTTCAAGTGGACCACCTGAAAAAATACTTTCCGGTCAAGGGCGTTCACGGGCCCGGCGTCCAGGCGGTGGAGGACGTGTCCCTCTTTATCCGCCGGGGCGAGACCCTGGGTCTGGTGGGCGAGTCCGGCTGCGGCAAGACCACCCTGGGCCGAACCATTCTCCAGCTCTACACCCCCACCTCCGGCCGCATCGAGTACGGCGGCGAAACCATTTTCGAGGGACAGGATCCCTGGCCCGCCGGTGAGAACGGTGAGAAGCAGCACGTCAAGGTTCCCAAGTGCAGGCAGGTCAATATGCTGCCCTACCGCCGCAAGATGCAGATTATCTTCCAGGACCCCTCCGCCTCTCTGGACCCCCGCATGACAGTGGGCGAGATCATCGGCGAGGCTCTGGACATCCATAAGCTCTGCTCCTCAAAAGCCGAGCGCACCGACCGGATCAAAGAGCTGCTGGGCATGGTGGGCCTGAACACCGAGCACGCAAACCGCTATCCCCACGAGTTCTCCGGCGGCCAGCAGCAGCGCGTGGGCATTGCCCGCGCCCTGGCAGTCAAGCCCGAGTTCATCGTCTGCGACGAGCCCATCTCCGCTCTGGATGTGTCCATCCAGTCCCAGGTGGTCAACATGCTGGAGGACATGCAGCAGGAGCTGGGCCTGACGTATCTGTTCATCGCCCACGACCTGTCGGTGGTGCGCCATATCTCCAACCGCATCGGCGTCATGTACCTGGGCTCCCTGGTGGAGCTGGCCGAGAGCTATGAGCTCAACAAGAATCCTCTCCACCCCTACACCAAGACCCTGCTTTCCGCCGTTCCGGTGCCAGACCCCGAGGTCAGCCGCCAGCGCCAGCGCATCGTGCTGGAGGGCGATATTCCCTCCCCCATGCACCCGCCCAAGGGCTGCCGGTTCCACACCCGTTGCCCTTACGCCACCGACAAGTGCAAGGAGGCCGTGCCGGAGTTCAAGGAGCACGCGCCCGGCCACTGGGCCGCGTGTCACTTGCTGGGGTAAGCGAGGTTCCAGCACAGTGGTTTTGCCGACGGCGGGGGCAAGCCCCCGCCCTACGTGACGGTCGGTTTCGGTCCCCCTCGGAGAGCGGAGGGGGTATCGCGCCGCAGGCGCGTATCCAGGGGGAACTGGTTCCCCCTGGAAGGCGCGGCTTTGGAGCGAAGCGACACATTTCCCGCAGGAAATGTCCGCGCCTTTACTGGGCTGCGTGTCACCTGCTGGGGTAAGCGAGGTTCCGGCACAGTGGTTTTGCCAGCGGCGGGGGTATCCCGCCGCAGGCGCGTGTCCAGGGGGAACTGGTTCCCCCTGGAAGGCGCGGCTTTGAAGCGAAGCGACACATTTCCCGCAGGAAATGTCCGTGACTTTACTGGGCTGGCTGTCATCTGCTGGGCTGATTTCAGAGCCTTGCCGTGATTTGAAGCAGACAGTATCTGGTAAAGTGCGGCTTTACAAAGCGTCTGCCATGTGCTATAATGTAGACTATTAAAGACAAATGTATTTTTACAATGGACAGGGGTACCCCTGTCCGGGGGGGGGGGGGGCCCGCTGCCCCGAAACGGGGCAGCGATACATAGTGTATCAATGCTTTTGGGCATTTTGGTACAAAATAGAGGATCACAATTGATTGGAGGTACAAAGCGAATGAAGAAGAGCAGAGTCCTTGCTCTGGGCCTGACCGCTGCGCTGTCCGTGTCCCTGCTGGCCGGCTGCGGCACCGGAGATACCCAGACCACCCCGACTCCCGAGGGGAGCACTCCCGTGGAGACCGGCACCACCGGTGCTGCGAACGAGCTGAACGTGTGCTTCGCGTCCGAGCCCGAGACCATGGATCCCAGCATGAACCGTACTGTGGACGGCAACGTTATGATTACCCACCTGTTTGAGGGCCTCTACAAGTGGGTGGACAGCGATCCCTCCGGCGACGGGCGCAACGGCGCTACCGCCGTGCTGGAGCCCGGCATGGCCGCCGAGGAGCCCACTGTCACTCCGAATGAGGACGGTACCTATACCTACACCTTCAAGCTGCGTGAGGATGCCAAGTGGTCTGACGGCCAGCCCGTGACCGCCAACGACTTCGTGTACTCCTGGCGCCGCCTGGTGGATCCCGCCACCGCCTCTCCCTACAACACCATTATCGCCATGGTAAAGAACGCCAACGAGATCATCGCCGGCGAGCTGCCCAAGGAGGAGCTGGGCGTCGCCGCTCCCGACGAGCACACCTTTGAGGTCACTCTGACCTACAACTGCCCTTACTTCCTGGACATCTGCGCGTTCCCCAACTGCATGCCTCTGCGTGAGGACATCGTGGAGGGCAACGCCACCTGGACCCAGGATCCCAGCACCTATGTGACCAACGGCGCGTTCAAGATGGCCTCCTGGACCCACGACGCCGAGATCGTCATGGTGCCCAACGAGAACTACTATGACGCCTCCAGCATCACCCTGGAGAAGCTGACCTTCAAGCTGATGGACGATGCCAACGCCCAGCTCACCGCGTTCAAGAACGGCGACCTGGACTACATGCAGAATCCTCCCCCGGATGAGCTGGCCACGCTGCTGACTGACGGCACCGTGATCCCCGGCGACTATCTGGGCAGCTACTACGCCTGCTTCAACAACACCAAGGAGCCCTTCAACGATCCCCTGGTGCGCAAGGCTTTCTCCCTGGCTATCGACCGCAACTACATCGTGGAGCAAGTGACGCAGGCCGGCGAGATTGCCGCTGACGCCTGGGTGCCCGTGAGCGTGGTAGACGCCGAGGGTACCTCCGGCGACGATTTCCGCACCGTGGGCGGCAGCTACTGGAGCGTGTCCAAGGACGACTATGAGGCCAACTGCGAGGAGGCCCGGAAGCTGCTGGCCGAGGCCGGTTATGAGAACGGCGTGGGCTTCCCCGAGACCACCTACCTGTACAACACCGACGACAAGCACCAGGCCGTGGCCGAGGCCCTCCAGTCCATGTGGAAGAACGTCCTGGGCGTTGAGGTCACTCTGAATAACCAGGACTGGAACGTGTTCCTGGAGACCCGTTCCAAGGGCGACTACAGCATCTGCCGCAACGGCTGGATTGCCGACTACAACGACCCCGTGTCCTTCCTGGATATGTTCATGACCGACAACGGCAACAACGACGCTCACTACTCCAACGCGGAGTACGACGCCATCATGACCAAGGTCCTGAGCGACTCCGACGCTGCTGGCCGTATGGAGCTGATGCACCAGGCCGAGGATCTGCTCGTGGGCGAGGACCAGGCCATTGCCCCCCTGTATTATTACTCTCAGCCTTACATGGTGGCGGACGATGTCCACGGCATGTACTACACCCCGCTGGGCAACTTCCTGTTCTTCCACGCTACCAAGGGTTAAATTCCTCTCTGATTGGACAAAAGGGCGGAGCCGCATGGCTCCGCCCTTTCTTTTTTGTGTGCTTTGACGAATGAATAAATATTGCATTTTTATGAATATGATGTATAATAAGAACATCAAAAAAGCCCACGCAGGGCACACAAGGAATAGGAGAGAATGCACTATGAAAAGTAAGAAGCTGGCCGCCCTCGGCCTGACCGCAGTTCTGTCCCTCGGTCTGCTGACCGCCTGCTCCGGAGGCAGCGACGACACCAACGAAACCCCCGCCGGCAGCACGCCCCCTGTGACAGAAAGCGGCGCTCCCGCCGCCGACAGTCCCGCCAACTGGACCTCAGTGGCCGACCTGGAAGGCGCCAAAATCGCCGTTCAGGAGGGCACCACCGGCAATGATGTGGCCTCTGCCATCCCCGATGCCGAGGTCAGCGCCTTTAAGGCCGTGGCTCAGTGCGGCATGGAGCTGATCAACGGCCGCGTGGACTGTGTAATCGTGGATACCCACCCCGCCCAGTCCCTGGTAGACGCTAACCCCGATAAGCTGATGGTGCTGGACTTCCCCGCCTCCGAGGAGACGGAGACCTACGCCATCGCCACCCAGAAGAACGACACGGGCGCCGCCCTGGCCGAGGAGTTCAACACCGCCATGGCCACCCTCCAGGAGAACGGCACCTTTGACGCTCTGGTGGATAAGTACATCTCCAAGAATGAGGACGCCCAGCTCCCCGAGCTGAAGACCGTGGAGAACCCCAAGGGCGCCCTGGTGATGGGCACTAACTGCGAGTTCGAGCCCTTTGAGTACCTGGACGAGAACGGCGATCCCACTGGCTTCGACGTGGGCTTTGCTCAGTACCTGTGCGCCGAGATGGGCTATACCCTGACCATCGAGAACATGGACTTTGACGCCCTGATCCCCGCCCTCCAGTCCGGCCGCATCGACTTCATCGCCGCCGGCCTGACCCGGGACGAGGAGCGGGAGAAGAACGCCAACTTCACCGACGGCTACTACGAGGCCATCCAGTCCATCGTGGTCGCCAAGCCCGCCGCGTAATTTACAGCATAAACCAGTCAAACGGGAAAGCCTGCGCCGCCCTGTGCGGAGCAGGCTCTCCTGCGCCACGCGCACATTCCAATTCTGAACAAGGAGGCAGAGACTTTCCGTGGATATTATGAACGGACTCCTCGGCTTCGGGGATAAACTCTACCAGGCGTTCCTCGTGGAGGATCGCTGGCGGCTCTATCTGGACGGCCTGGGGGTCACCCTGGGCATCACTCTGGGCGCCATCTGCATCAGCACGGTGCTGGGCATGGTGCTCTGCCTGATGAAAATGTCCCGGCACAGAATCCTGCGCTGGCCCGCCCAGGCCTACATCGATATCATCCGCGGCATTCCTGTGGTGGTGCAGCTGCTGATTATGTACAATGTCGTGCTGCTGAACGTCACCGACAACAAGATGGTGGTTGCGGTCATCGCCTTCGGCCTGAACTCGTCGGCCTATATGGCGGAGATCTACCGCTCCGGCATCAACGCGGTGGATCCCGGGCAGATGGAGGCCGGCCGCTCCCTGGGCCTGTCCAAGGTGCAGACCATGTGGAGCGTCATCTTCCCCCAGGCGCTGAAGAACTGCCTACCCACCTATACCAGTGAGTTCATTGTCCTGGTGAAGGAGACCGCCGTGGTGGGCTACATCGCCCTGACTGACCTGACCAAGGTGTACTCCGCCATTCAGAGCAAGACCTACGACGCCTTCGGCCCCCTGTTCATCATTGCCGTGGCCTATTTCTGCATCACCAAGGTGCTGTCCATCGTATTTTCCAAAATGGAGAGGAGGCTGAGGGAAAGTGATCGCCGTTGAACATCTGACCAAGCGCTTCGGGCGGAATCTGGTGCTGGATGACATCTCCGAGACCATCCGCGAGGGGGAGAAGGTGGTCGTCATCGGACCCTCCGGCTCCGGAAAGTCCACCTTCCTGCGCTGCCTCAACCTGCTGGAGCAGCCCACCAAGGGCACCATCACCTTTGACGGCACCGTCATCACCGACCCCAAGGTGAATATCGACGCCATCCGCCGCCAGATGGGCATGGTCTTCCAGCACTTCAACCTCTTCCCCAACATGACCATCCGCAAGAACATCACCCTGGCCCCGGTCAAGACCAAGCTCATGGGGCAGGAGGAGGCCGACGCGCTGGCCCTCTCCCTGCTGAAGCGGGTCAATCTGGAGGACAAGGCGGACGCCTATCCCAACCAGCTCTCCGGCGGCCAGAAGCAGCGCATCGCCATTGTGCGGGCCCTGGCCATGAAGCCCAAGGTCATGCTCTTTGATGAGCCCACCTCCGCCCTGGACCCCGAGATGGTGGGCGAGGTGCTGGAGGTCATGAAGGAGCTGGCCGACGAGGGCATGACCATGGTGGTGGTCACCCACGAGATGGGCTTTGCCCGGGAGGTGGGCACCCGAGTCCTGTTCATGGACGGCGGCCACATCCTGGAGCAGAACGAGCCCCACGCCTTTTTCGCCAATCCGAAGGAGGAGCGCACCAAGGAGTTTTTGTCCAAGGTGCTCTGATGCAGAAACAAAAAAGGTACGCCCCGCAGGGGCGTACCTTTTTCTTGTTTGCGTGGGCTTATTCGGCGGAGATCATATAGTAATAGACCGGCTGACCGCCGGAGAGCAAGGTGATCTCGGCGTTGGGACAGCACTCGGTAAAGAGCTTGAGGGCCTTCTGGGCCTCCTTCTCGCTGACGTCCTCGCCGTAGAAGATGTTGATGAATTCGGCGCTCTGCTGGGCCTCGGCCTCCGCCAGGCGGCGGAGCAGCTTCTCCAGCTTCCGGTCAGTGCCGAAGAGCTGGTGCTCCGTCAGGGCCAGATAGTCGCCCCGCTTGATGGCAAAGCCGTCGAAGTCGCTGTCCCGGGCGGCGTAGGTAATCTCGGAGGTGTGCACCCGGCCGATGGCCTCCGCCATGGCGGCGCGGTTGTCCTCCACCTCCGCCTCGGGGTCCATCACCATCAGGGCGGAGATGCCCTGGGGGATCGTCTTGGTGGGGAGCACCACCACCTGCTTGCCCTCCACCAGGCGGACGCACTGCTCGGCCGCCATGATGATGTTCTTGTTGTTGGGCAGGACGAAGACCACCTCGGCGGGGGTAGCATCGATCTCCCGCAGGATGTCGTCGGTGGAGGGGTTCATGGTCTGGCCGCCGCTGATGACGCCGTCGGCCCCCAGATCGCGGAACACCGCGGCCAGGCCGTCGCCCGCCGCCACGGCCACCACGCCGTACTTCTTCTCCGGCGGGGCGATCTTCCGTGCCCCGTGATTCCCCTCCAGCTCGGCCTCCACCGCGTCCAGATCGTCGGTGCTCTGGATGTGGCGGCCGGCGGCCAGATCCTCCGCCTGGGTGCGCATGTTCTCAATCTTGGCCAGCTCCAGGGTGCCGTACTTCTGAGCCTCGGTGAGGGCAGCGCCGGGAATGTCGGTGTGGACGTGGACCTTGAAGCAGTCGTCGTCCTCGCCGATGACCAGACTGTCGCCGATGCTGTTCAGATAGGCCTCAAAGGCCTCCAGCCCCTTGTGGGGAGAGGTTTTGCGGACAATGAACACGGTGTCGAAGGTGAAGGTGATCTCCTCCGCGGCAATGGCCGCGTAGTCGGTCTTGCTCTCCACCTTCGCCTCCCCCTCGCTGTCCCCCTCGGGCATGGGCACGCCCCGCAGGGAGTCCAGCATGCCCTGGAGGATCACCAGGAAGCCCTTGCCGCCGGCGTCCACCACACCGGCCTTCTTCAGGACGGGGTTCATCTCGGTGGTGTGCTCCAGGGCGAGCTGCCCCTCGGCGATGGCGGCCTCCAGCACGGCCTCCGGGTCGTTGGGGGTCTGGCGGGCTGCGTCGGCGGCCCTGGCCGCCGTCAGGCGGGAGACGGTGAGGATGGTGCCCTCGGCGGGCTTCATCACCGCCTTGTAGGCGGCGGCCACGCCGAAGTCCAGGGCGATGGCCAGATCGCGGCCGTCGATGCTGTCCTTGTCCTTGACCGCCTTGGCAAAGCCGCGGAAGAGCAGGGACAGAATGACGCCGGAGTTGCCCCGGGCGCCCCGCAGCAGGGCGGAGGCGTTGGTGGCGGCGGCCTCGCCCACGGTGTGGGGCTGCTTCTTGCGCAGCTCCGCCGCGGCGGTGCCGAGGGTCAGGCTCATGTTGGTGCCGGTGTCCCCGTCGGGCACGGGGAAGACGTTCAGTTCGTTGATCTGCTGCTTCTGCAGATTGAGGGAGGCCGCCGCGTGAATCATGGCCTGGGCAAACGACGCTCCGTCAATGCTCTCTCTCATATCGGTTGTTCCTTCCTTTCGATGGGCGCGGGCCGTTTCAGCCGATGACCATGGAGTCGATGCACACATCCACGCTGCGCACCTCGGCGCCCGTGGTGCGGCTGACGATATAGCGAACCTCGCTCATGATGGAGCGGCTCACCGCCATCAGGTTCACCCCGTTGTCCACCATAATATGCAGCTCGATGGAGACGGAGGAGTCCTCGTTGTAAGTGACCTTGACGCCCTTACCCATGGACTCCCGGCGCAGCAGATGCACCAGACCGTCCGTCTTGGAGCGCATCGCCATGCCCTTGACGCCGTAGCAGTTGGTGGCAGCCGCACCGGTGATGTTGGTGAACACGTCGCTGCTGATGGTGATCTCGCCCTTTTCGGTTTGGAGCTTCATGGACGCATCCTTCCTTTCCGTGGGAAAATGCAAGCGTACACCCGCCGGAGCGGGGGCAGAATGGATCCCATTTGTTCTCTTATTGTATTCTATTTTGCCTCAAATTACAAGGGAAAAAAGTTTCAAGAAAGTGGGAGGGGACACTTGTATTTTGCACCGGAAACGTGTACACTGGAAGCATACGGCACAGAGTGTCAACGCAGAAGGAGGCTTTCTGTCCATGAAGAAGTTGTTCGGGGCCCTTGTGAAGCTCTTTTCCCTGCTGGCCGTCCTGGGCGCGCTGCTCTATGCGGCGGTGCTCTACTGGGACAAGATCATGGCCGTGGTGGCCAAGCTGAGAGGCATGCTGCCTGGCCTGTCCACCGCCGCTGTGGACGACTCCGAGGCGGAGGACTACGCCGACTGGGAGATGTAACCGCATCGGGGGCCGCTATGGTCACATAATTTTGTTATGTGACCATAGCGCCCCTTTTTCATGCCCTGCGGGCCTTTACTTACCGAAAACCGATGTGATATAATAACACCAATATTTTGATACGTCATGTTTGAAACCAGAAAGGAGGAGGCGTCCGTGGAGGAAATCCGCGAGCTGAAGGAGCGCCTCGAGCGTGAGCGCCCGGTGGAGTGGGAGGCATTTCCCGACATCGGCCTGTATATGGACCAGCTCATTTCCTATATGCCCCGTCAGCTCATCCACTATGGGGAGGGGGAGAGCCTTACCTCCGCCATGGTCAACAACTACATCAAGGACGGGGCCATGCCCCGGGCCGAGGGAAAGCGGTACTCCCGCACCCACCTGGCCTATCTGACCGCCCTGTGCGCCCTCAAGCAGGTGCTCTCGGTGAAGGACGCGGGGCTGCTGCTGGCTGCCGCGTCGGAGGGGCGGCCGCCCCAGAAGCTGTACGAACAGTTTCGGGAGGAGCTGGACCGGGCGCTGGACGTGACGGCGGGCAGCCTGGACGGCAGCGCCGAGGCGGAGGAGCTGCCCGGCCTGGCCCTGGCCCTCGCTCTGCGCAGCTATGCCGACCGGCTGGCCTGTCAGCGGATTCTGGAACTGCTGCGAGAGCGGCGGCCCCAGCCGGAGAAGAACCGAAAATAACCGGGCGTGCCCGGTATGTGTGAATACTGGAGGTAATTTGCAGATGAATGATTATGTCCTGCTGACCGACTCGTCGGCCGATCTGACGGACGCGCTGGTAAAGGAACTGGGGGTGGAGGTGCTGCCCCTGTCCTTTACCATGAGGAACAAGACCTACCGCAACTGGCCGGACAACCGGGAGATCGACCCGAAGGACTTCTACCGCCAGCTCCGGGAGGGGGAGATGGCCACCACCTCGGCGGTCAATGTGTCCGACTTCACCGAGACCATAGAGCCCCACCTGAAGGAGGGGAGGGACGTGCTGGTGGTGGCCTTCTCCTCCGGCCTGTCCGCCACCTGCCACTCCGCCCAGATCGCCGCCCAGGAGCTCTCCGAGCAGTATCCGGAGCGGAAGGTGTACGTGGTGGACTCCCTGTGCGCCTCCCTGGGCCAGGGCCTGCTGGTGTGGTACGCCGCCCGCATGAAGAACGAGGGCAGGGGCATCGGCGAGGTGCGGGACTGGCTGGAGGAGAACAAACTTCACCTGTGCCACTGGTTTACGGTGGACGACCTCCACTTCCTCAAGCGGGGCGGCCGCATTTCCTCCGCGACCGCCGTACTGGGCACCATGCTGTCCATCAAGCCTGTCATGCATGTGGACGACGAGGGCCACCTGACAAAGGTGGGCACCGCCCGGGGCCGCAATGCATCCCTCAAGGCCCTGGTGGACCATATGGCGGAGACCGCCATCGACCCGGCGGGCCAGACCGTTTTCATCAGCCACGGCGACTGCGAGGGGGACGCCAACAGGGTGGCCGAGGACGTGAAGCGCCGCTTCGGCGTGCAGACCGTGGTGCTCAACAACGTTGGCCCCGTCATCGGCGCCCACTCCGGCCCGGGCACCGTGGCCCTGTTCTTCCTGGGGAGGCACCGCTGATGGAGGACGTGAAGTGGCTGGAGGTGACCCTGGACACCACCGAGGCGGAGCTGGACGCCCTCTGCGCCCGGCTTACCGGCAACGGGGTCACCGGGCTGGCCATCGAGGACGAGGAGGACTTCAAGACCTTTCTGGAGCAGAACCACCAGTACTGGGACTACGTGGACGACGGCCTGCTGGCCCGCATGAAGGGCGTCTGCCGGGTGAAGTTCTACATCACCGACGACGCCGACGGCCGGAAGCAGCTTGAGGGATGGCTGGCGGGCATCGACCAGCCCTATTCGCTCGCCAGCCTGGGGGACAACGACTGGGCCCACTCCTGGCAGAAGTACTACAAGCCCATGCCGGTGGGGGAGAGGCTCTACATCGTGCCCGAGTGGGAGCGGGGAGAGCCCGTCCCGGCGGGGAAGGCGCCCCTGTACCTCAATCCTGGCCTCACCTTCGGCACCGGGAGCCACGCCTCCACCCAGCTCTGCCTCATGGGGCTGGAGCGGTACACCGTCCCCGGAAAGCCGGTGCTGGATCTGGGCTGCGGCAGCGGTATCCTCTCCATCGCCGCCCTGGTCCTGGGGGCCTCCGCGGCGACGGCAGTGGATATCGATCCCAAGGCGGTGGATGTGGCCTACGAGAACGCCGCTCTCAACGGCATCGGGCGGGACCGCTATACCGTGCGGGCGGGCAATGTCCTCACCGACGGGGCCTTGGTGGCCGAGCTGGCCCGGCGGAAGTACGCCCTGGTGCTGGCCAACATCGTGGCCGACGTGATCATACCCCTGTCCGCCAAGGCGGGGGAGTTCCTGGACGCGGACGGGGTGTTCCTGTGCTCCGGCATCATCGACACCCGGGCCGGCGAAGTGGAGGCCGCTCTGGAGCGGAATGGCCTGGCCGTGTTTGAGCGGCGGGAGCAGAACGGCTGGGCGGCTCTGGCCGCCCGTGCGGCCCGGTAGCGGAGTTCAAGAGGGGGGTGCGCGCCAGCCCGGTGCGCATCCCCTCTTCTTTGTCAAAAGGTATGACGAGAAATCCTCCTTGTGGATTCTGGCGGACAGCATTATAATGAGACAAAATGGACTGAAAACGAGGAGGGAACCCCATTGAAGGAGAACCTGATCATCATTCACGGGGGCGGCCCCACCGCCGTGCTCAACTGCTCCCTGTATGGGGCGGTCCGGGAGGCCCAGGCCAGCGGCCTGGTGGAGCATGTTTACGGCGCTGTGGGCGGCACCGGCGGACTGCTGAAGGAGAAGCTGCTGGACTTCGGCTCTGTGCCCGAGGAGGAGCTGGAGCGGCTGCCCACCACCCCCGCCACCGCCATCGGCACCTCCCGGGACGCCCTGGAGGCGGAGGACTACGCCCGCATGGCGGATATCCTGGCGGAGAAGCGCATCCGCTACGTGCTGATGAACGGCGGCAACGGCACCATGGACGCCTGCGGCAAGCTGGCGGCGGTGTGCCGGGACAGGGGGATCTCCGTCATGGGCATCCCCAAGACCATGGACAACGACATCGCTGTCACTGACCACTGCCCCGGCTTCGGCAGCGTGGCCCGCTACATGGCGGGCACGGTGCGGGAACTGGGGGTGGACGTGCGCAGCCTGCCCATCCACGTGGTGGTGCTGGAGGCTCTGGGCCGCAACGCGGGCTGGACCACGGCCGCCGCCGCCCTGGCCCGGGAGCAGGAGGGCGACGCGCCCCACCTGCTCTACCCTCCCGAGCGGCCGTTTCATGAGGACGAGTTCCTGGACAGGGTGGGCGATATGTACCGCAAGCTGGGCGGCGTGGTCGTGGTGGCCAGCGAGGGTCTCCACGACGACGAGGGCAAGCCCATCGTGCCCCCCATCTTCCAGACCGGGCGCTCCACGTACTTCGGAGATGTGTCCTCCCATCTGGCGCAGCTGGTGGTGCGGCGGCTGGGCATCAAGGCCCGCAGCGAGAAGCCGGGCATCCTGGCCCGGGCCTCCATCGCATGGCAGTCCCCGGTGGATGCCGCCGAAGCCGAGGAGGCGGGCCGCGCGGCCTGCCGGGCGGTGCTGGCCGGGGAGACGGGGCAGATGGTGGCCTTCCGCCGCCTGTCCTCCGCGCCCTACCGCTGCGAGACCTTCCTGGTGCCCATCGAGGAGGTCATGCTGGGCGAGCGGGTGCTCCCGGCGGAGTACCTCACCGCCGGCGGCACCGACGTGACCGAAGCCTTCTGCGGCTGGTGCCGGCCCCTGCTGGGGCCGGAGCTGCCGTCCATGGCACGGCTGTTCTGAACCTGCGGTTCCCAATGAACCCGGCCGGAGCGTTTGCTC
>NZ_CAXSQB010000042.1:20713-23543 GCF_964239415.1 Clostridium sp. ATCC BAA-442
GCCCGGGCCGGGTTTTTGATGCAGCGCCGGAGAAAGTATGATAAAACTTCATACTTTCCGAAACCGGCTGGTTTTTGTATACTGAGAAGCAACAAAGGAGGCTCGGTTTCGATGCGACTGAAAAAATCGTCTTTCTGGAGCAAAATACCCAACTGGGTATGGGTGCTCATTTCACTGGCCGTTGCTATTGCAATCTGGCTGTTCGCCGCCTATACGTGGCCACTGGTGTTCGCTACACCGAAAGCTGTGGTGGATGCCTTTATCAGTAAGGCCGCCAGCGGCGTTTTGTGGGGCCATGTGTGGGCCAGCCTGTCCCGTGTACTGTCCGGCTTTGCCATCGCGTTTGTAGTATCTATCCCGGTGGCGTTCCTCATGGCGTGGTATGACCCCTTTCGCCACGTGGTGGAGCCCTGGATTCAGTTTATCCGCAACATCCCCCCGCTGGCCTATGTGTTCCTGATCATCGCAGCACTGGGTGTAGGCCAGGTCAGTAAGGTCACCGTTATCTTCATCGCCGCGTTCCTGGTCATGGTTATCACCATCTATCAGGGCGTCAAGGGAGTGGACACCACCCTGATCAAGGCGGCCCGTGTACTGGGCGCCAAGCAGAAGGACATTTTCTTCAAAATCACCATCCCGGCCTCCACTCCCTTCATCCTGGTCGCGGCCCGGCTGGGCCTGTCCACCTCTATGACCACTCTGATGGCCTCTGAGATTGTGGGCGGCGACAAGGGCATCGGCATGATGATTCAGCAGGCCAATGGATACTACCAGATGGACGTAATGCTCATGGGAATCATTCTTCTGGGTATTATCGGCATCTGCTTTGAAAAGATTGTGAAATTCCTTGAGAGGAGGTTTACGGGATGGCAGGAAACCATTCAGCAGTAAAGGTACATATCGACCACGTCGTCAAGAAGTTTAACGGCCGCAACGGTGAGATGGTGGCCCTCAACGGCGTGGATATGGATATTCATGAAAATGAGTTTATCTGTGTTGTCGGCCCTTCCGGCTGCGGTAAGTCCACCTTGCTCAATATTATCGGCGGACTGGAGACCCCTACCGAGGGCAAGGTTTTGGTAGATGGCGCAGAGGTTACAGGGCCCGGCCCCGACCGTGGCATCGTGTTCCAGCAGTATGCCCTGTTTCCCTGGCTCACCGTGGAGAAGAACGTCCAGTTTGGGCTCAAGCTCCAGGGTAAGAGCAAGGAGGAGGCCGAGGAGCTGGCCCACAAGTATTTGAAGATGGTGGATCTGGAGGGCTTCGCCAAGGCCTACCCCAAAGAGCTCTCCGGCGGCATGAAGCAGCGCGTCGCCATCGCCCGCGCCTACGCGGTCAATCCCAAGGTGCTGCTGATGGATGAGCCTTTCGGCGCCCTGGACGCACAGACCCGTACCCAACTCCAGCAGGAGCTGCTCAACACCTGGGAGAAGGAGCAGAAGACCTGCTTCTTCATCACCCACGACGTAGAGGAGGCCATCATTCTGGCCCAGCGGGTGGTCATCATGTGTGCCCGCCCCGGCCGTGTCAAGGAGATTGTGGACATCGACATCCCCTATCCCCGCGATCAGGAGACCAAGATGAGTCCTCGATTCCTGGAACTGAAGAATCACATCTGGAGTCAGGTCTATCAGGAGTACCTCTCTGTCCGCAAGTAAGTATGATTGTTCCGGGATGAGCCGGATCATCATAAATAATTAAGGAGGAACTATCATGAAGAAGAAACTGCTCTCTCTTGCACTGGCCTGCGGAATGGTATTCTCCCTGGCCGCCTGCGGGACTCCCGCCAACAATGAGTCCCCAGCGCCCAACACCGAGTCCCCTGCCATCGGCACCGAGACCCCCGCGGCCGACACCCCCACCTATGAGCCCGCCACCGTCCGCGTGGCGTACATGCCCAACCTGGGCTCCGCCGGCTCCCTGTTTGTGGGCATTGAGCAGGGCTACTTTGAGGAAGTGGGCCTGACCGTTGAGACCTTTGAGTTCCAGGGCGGCCCCGCCGAAATCGCCGCCATGGCCTCCGGCGACATTGACATTTCCCAGATCGGCCACGGTGCCCATAAGCTGTGCATTCAGGGCGAGGCAAAAATCTTCCAGATGGATCACACCACCTCCCTGTCCGATGTGGTGGTGGGCAACAAGGCCAAGGGCATTGAAACCATCGAGGATCTGAAGGGCAAGACCGTTGCTGTGTCCTCCGGTACCTCCTCTGAGATTATTCTGGAGCAGGCCCTGGCCCGTGCCGGCATGACCATGGATGATATCAACACTGTAGAGATGACCGTGGACGGTATGACCACCGCCATGATCTCCGGGCAGATTGACGCCGCCGCCTCCTGGTCCCCCAATACCGTCACCCTGCAGAACGCTCTGGGCGACAACTACGTGGATCTGGGCACCAACGCCGACTTCCTGGACAGCGCCATCTTCCCCTCCAGCTACATTTGTACCCCTGAGTACGCCGAGGCCAACCACGACATCCTGGTGCGTTTTGCCCAGGCCCTGGACAAGGCTCATGACTGGCGCGCTGCCCATCCCGAGGAGATGGCCAAGTTGCTGGCCAAGGAGCTGGACGCCCCCGAGGACACCATGCTGGCCGCAGTTGGCGAGGCCGACTGGCAGACCATCACCGAGGTCTGCGGCGACATGGATGCCATCAAGACGGTCTATGAGACCCAGCAGGGCATTTTCCTGGATAATGGCACCATTACCGAGAATGTTCCTGTGGAGGACTATGTGCTCTTTGATGTAATGCAGGAGGCTTACGACGCCTACAGCGCCGCGAAGTAAATGACTGCCAACCCCGCCGGGGCTCCGTATTTGGCGGAGC